>NZ_JAAOHT010000090.1:0-13345 GCF_011440255.1 Haloarcula sp. JP-Z28
TCTGTAGAGTTCGCAGCGGAGCTGAAAGGCTCTGAGATACGGTGTTAGCTTGTCCTTTGACACTCCTCGATGGGGCGAGAGCCACCGTCGCGTCAGCGACGCGTGGCTCTCGCAACCGTTGACGTGTACTTCGCCATCAGCGTATTCACCGTCGCCGTGGACGACGTATTCGCGGGAGAATGCGTCGTCTTCTTCGAGCGGCTCGTACGCTCGAAATCCGTCCGTATAGACGGTCAGTGACTCCTCATCGTGGTCAGCAAGCAGGAGTCGAATAGTCGATTCACTAGCGGATTTCGCTGGCACGACGTATCGATCGTCCGAGCCACGATCGACCAGCGTGAACACCGGCGGTTTGTCGCCGTCGTACGAGCCTCGTCCACGCGTGGACAGGCCACGCGAGCGCGACTCCTGATCGCGCTCGCGGCCTTTGAGACCGGCAGAGACGTACACTTCGTCGATTTCGACCGGTCCAGACAGTGTGATCGAAGGCGCGTCGAGCGCGCTGGCGAAGCGCTCGACGCGCCGTCTCACCGTTCTGTACGAAAGATCGAGCTCCGCCTCGATCTGGCGAATACTCGTGTTGAACCGTAAGAACACGTATATCGTGAAGTACCACTCTTTCAGCGAGAGCTTCGAATGAGCGAAGATCGTGCCGGTCTTGTCATTGAACGTCCGGCCGCAATTCTTACACAGATACCGCTGATACTCCCGATAGCTGCCGTTTCTGACCGTCAGGTCAGAACGGCAGCGGGGGCACTCGACGCCATCACGCCAGCGAACCTGCTGCAACAGGTCCGCTGCAGCCGATTCCGACACGAACCGGCTTATTGGGAACATATCGGGCACCGCTGGCGCGGTGCCTTTGCCCTCTTCGACTTTCAGCCGCAGCTCTCGCTATCAACAATCTCCTTCGCAAGAGCGATTTGACTTGCCGTCCCGTGGCTGTTCTCGTGAAACAAGCCCTTCGTCAGCCATGCCTACGATAGTCACCATCGCTGAACAAGAGATTTCCGAGTACGCAATTCACCCAACGGATGGGGCCGAGCCGGTTGGTACTAGTCAACAGCAGGAACCACCTGCCGAGGTCAACGAAATTGTTGACTATAACCACCAAGGATGGGATCCCACGGCCGAGATTCACTGCGCTGTTGCGACCGTCCGCATCGAGTAACCTGATATGGTTGAGGTTTCCATCGGTGACGAGAAAACCGAAGACAGCGACGAATCGGAACCCAATGATGGAACAGACGGAAACGACAGCGACGAGTCCGACACCACTAGGCTACCTCGACAGTCCCACCCGATTCCGGACCACATCCGGGTCTGGCACTCTAACGACGGTAGCCTCAACGAGTCTGGCCGCCAGCAGTACGACGATCCGCCGCGAGACTCGCACGACAACATCCCGAAGAGGCCAAAGACCGCTCTGTCGTCAGTTAGAGCGCCGACTTCGAGTGGCTTGAATACACCATCATGCCGGCCACATATCAAGTCCGCGTGCATGTCTCCGGTGAAGACGGCACGATCGCCTTGGTTGTTGCGGCGACTGGCGCATCAAAACGGCTGTCGAGCAGACCGGGGCCGGAACGAATGGTTGCGCGGTCACTTGGGGAGATTACGCTCGACAAGGACGCAAAGAAACTCCGGCTGACGTGGCTTAATGCCGGCGTGGATATCGATTGCACCGAGTTCGTAGCTGCCGACGGTGCGGTTCGGCCGTTGGTGACGACAGTGACGGAGAGACAAGTCCTGACTGCGGATATGGGGCCAGCGGGTACGGCAACGAGAGTTAGACGAGGAGAGAACTGTCTAATTGGGGGATTCAGAACTAAGGAGATCGTAGCGAGAACTGGACGTGGAACTTGCAGACATCCTCAAGAAACGCTTAGACATCCAAAACTAAGTCACCTGGGAGAACGAGTGCACGCAGACACCCGTCCGGTGTTTTGGGGTTCGATTCACCCAATGCTGCTACCGTTGCGTGAAGTCGAGACTGTCTTAGACTGGTTGGAAGTCAATCGCTGCTCCCAAGCGATTTGATAGTGGAAGGAAACAGTTGCCCAAACACAGAGCGCCCCGCCGACGGCAGCGCCGTCGTGGGTCGCGGTTGATGAGAAACAAATCGAGGTAGCCAGCGATGACAAGTGGCTCTATGCCGCCATCGACACGGAGTCGAAGCTACCGTTAGAGGTGGATGTGATCAGCCTCTGCGGGACTGACCCCTAGTGGCGTTTCTCTATCGCCTCACTGAGAAATACGATATCACCGAAACAGAGTTTCTCGTTAATGCCAGTGGCTATTTGACGACCACTCACGTCACGATTTGAGCGGTTACCTTGATTACCACGACGGAAGCTCACGAAAAAATGGTTCTAGGCCGTTGCCATGCGGATCGAGCGCTTCCACTCGTTTTAGCAATGCAGTCAGTCAAGCGCGAAACGCTGGCTAAGACGCTTCAAACACTACTACAACCGCCACCGACCGAATCAACCGCTAGATGGCTTGACTCCTACAGGGGAGGTGCTGAACTAGATAGTTCCCATCTCAACTTTTTTATCATTTTTTAACTCAACCCTCCTCAATAAGTAGAGAATTTAAATTATCTCTCAACAAAGTGATTAACTGTCTCCCCAAGTCCTTCTTCGAACGAGTACTGCGGTTCCCAGCCAAGTGATTCAACCTTCGAAGAGTCAAGCGCATACCGCTGGTCGTGACCAGCCCGATCATCGACAAACTCAATGAGGTCTTCGGATGCGCCAACGGCTTCGAGGATAGCCTGTGTTACTTCGAGATTCGTCTTCTCTTCATCAGTCCCGATATTGTACACTTCTCCCACGTCACCCTCACGGAGTACTAACTCCAATGCTCGACAGTTATCTTCGACGTAAATCCACTCTCGTACGTTTGACCCATCTCCATAGACGGGGAGTGATTTGCCCTGCGTTGCATTCGTGATGAACTTCGGAATTAGTTTTTCGGGATGTTGATTCGGCCCATAGTTGTTACACGTACGCGTGATTACAACTGGCAGTCCATGGGTCGTCTTGTAGCTCTGTGCGAGCAGATCAGCACTGGCTTTGGTCGCGGAGTATGGATTCCTGGGGTTCAGCGGGTCTTCTTCTGCAAAGGAGCCGTCGACGATTTGTCCGTACACTTCATCTGTCGAGATCTGGACAAACCGGTCAATTTCTGCGTCGTTTGCTGCATCGAGCAGTGTCTGGGTTCCCTGTACGTTTGTTGAGACGAAGGATTCTGCACCTTCTATCGACCGATCGACGTGTGACTCTGCCGCGAAGTTTACGACAGCGTCAACATCGGATACCAAGTCGCCGACGAGGTCAGCATCCCGTATATCTCCTTCAACAAACTCGTGTTGAGGATGTTCAAGAACCCCTTCGAGATTCTTCTTTGAGCCAGCGTACGTGAGGGCATCAAACGTAACGACCTCGTCGTCACTGGTCTCGATAATGTGCTCTACAAAGTTGGATCCAATAAAGCCCGCCCCGCCGGTGACGAGTATACGCATACGATACAAGACACAAGTCGTGCGTATTTAGGTTTCCATACGATGAATAGCCGGTGATGCATCTCCTGGTCCTCGGTGCGAACGGCTTACTCGGATCGAACGTTGTACGAGTCGGTTTGGAGAAGGGATGGACGGTGTCGGGCACATATCATTCAACGCCACCGGACTTCGATATCCCGTTGTTCGAACTCGACATCGTAGATTCTAGCACCGCCTCGGAGATTATCGAATCAGAGGATCCAGATTGGATCGTGAATTGTGCCGCGATGACGGATGTGGATGGCTGTGAGGAACACCCAGACCGTGCACACGATGTGAATGCTCAAGCGCCCGGTGAGATTGCTGCACACTGCAGTCAAGGAGATTATGAGTTTCTTCACGTATCAACGGATTATGTGTTTGATGGCAAGTCCACAGCATCGTACTCAGAGGATGATTCGGTAAACCCCGTCCAAGTCTATGGACAATCCAAACTTGACGGCGAGAAAGCGGTTCGGGATGGACTGTCAGACGCTCTCATAACTCGACTATCCTTTGTCTATGGTGTTCACCGTGGTACAGACGAATTAACGGGATTTCCAGCATGGGTTCGTGACCAACTCCAGACAGACAGTGAGGTCCCTCTTTTCACTGACCAATATATCACTCCATCGCGTGCCGGCCACACAGCGTCGAAACTATTGGAACTGATAGAAGCCGAGGCTAGCGGAACGTTCAATGTCGCGTGTCGATCGTGTGTTTCACCCTATGAGTTTGGAGCAGCGATCTGTGACCAGATGGACGTTGCAACGTCGCTGCTCGTAGAAGGCAAGCAATCCGACATCGAACGGCCGGCGACTCGCCCGTCTCATACGTGTCTTGATGTGACGAAAACACAGGATCAACTCGGTCGTCGACAACCAACCCTCACTGAGGATTTAACGGCAATCTCTGATTGGATCGCCCCGACCGATCGCTAGATCTCGTACTGGTCCTTGTTTTCGAGGAAGTGTTGCTGCTCTTCCGCGGGAAGCTCTTCGAACTTGAGAACGTTCTCACATCCCAACCCCGGACATTTCATCACGCGGTTCGATTCGATTTCGTTTGCTGAAACGATGGTGCCACACTCCGTGCAGGTATGAGTGATGATGCGCATGGTTAGAGTTTGAGCTGGGAGTTCTCCCCCACAACAAGCCTACGACCTTCTGGGAGCAGCGAATCTGCGCTTCCGATGTTCGTTCCTCGTCCGAGTAAGCTATCGACGATCTTTCCCGAAGTTGTGATTGAAGAGTCGCCGATGATGACGGAGTTCTCCACATGGACACCTTCGAGAGTTGAGTTCGGGCCAATTGACGTGTACGGACCCACGTAACTCCCGGATTCAATCACCGTGTCTTCGGCGATCGACACTGGCCCACGAACCACGGCTCCATCTTTGATCGTCGATGTCTCATCGAGTTCAACACGGCCTTCGACTGTGGCATCGGGTTCCACTGTACCCTGGGTTTCGAGCGTCCGGTCCTCTAAGACAAGCCGATTGGCTTCCCGGATATCCTCTGGCTTACCTGTGTCTTTCCACCAGCCTTCGACGACATGCGAATCGATCTCGTGTCCGGTATCAAGCAACGACTGGATGGCATCAGTGATCTCAAGCTCGCCTCGCCAGGACGGTTCGAGGTCGTCAATGGCATCGAAGACCGCAGGCGAGAAGACGTACATCCCGATGAGAGCGAGGTTGGTTGGTGGCTCATCCGGTTTCTCGATAAGTTCCGTCACGTTTCCAGCATCGTCGACATCTGCAATTCCGAACGCCTGTGGATCCTCGACTTCTTGTAAGGCAATCCCTGCGCCATAGTTACCAGCCTCGAAACTCTCGACAAGGTCTGTGATCCCTGACTTGAGGATGTTGTCCCCGAGGTACATCACGAAATCGTCGTCACCAACGAAATCACGCGCACACCCTGCGGCATGAGCTAGACCTAGCGGATTCCCTTGGATGATATACGTAATTTCAACACCGTACTCAGAGCCGTCCCCCAAAAGCTCTTGAATCTCGTCACGACCTTTGTGGCCGAGAATAATGCCAATTTCGGTAATGCCGGCTTCTTTGAAGTCCTCGATTGCGTACTCGAGAACTGGTTTGTTAGCAACCGGAACGAGTTGTTTCGGACCAGTATGGGTGATCGGGCGGAGCCGCGATCCCGTCCCCCCAGATAGTAAGACACCTTTCATGTTTCACTTGTGAGGTGGTTCCTCCCAGTCCAAAGGTATTTTGTCTGTGTCGTGGGGAATCCGTTCTTCATCTGGGTTCTCGTAATCGTATAGTTCTGTCGGATAGTTAATAAGAATCGATGGCTTGTCGCCGATTGCTTTGAACCCGTGCCAGCACTTGCCCGGGATACGGATCATCTGCTGGTTGTGTTCACCGATGATGAAGGTGTTCAGTTCCCCTTGGGTCGGTGAGTCCTCACGGTCATCGTATACGCCGACTATGATACGACCTTCTGGACAGACAAAGTGATCGATTTGCCCCTCGAGATGGCGATGCCACGCTCTGATAATGCCTGGGTACGTCATCGAGTAGTAGGACATTGCTGGATCGATCTCGTACTCATCCCAATCCTCACGGAAGACTTCGACGAGGTGGCCGCGTTCGTCGGCGTTTACTTGGAGGTTGCGGACGTCGATATCATGAATCATTCACGAGAGAGATGTTCGTCCCCAGTGATATAGCCGCCGGTTCTGATATTCATATACTGAGAGAGTAATCTAATGTGTCTATCTCTGCATTTTAGGTAATATTCTGAATAACTGGCCCGATTAGCTGCTGCGTTACCTCCCGAATTGGACGATAGGTGAGCACAATCGCTGTGTAGACGGCTACGCCAAACAAAATAATAGCAAACAAGTCGAGAATCGTCCGAATCTGTATGACTAAGTGCATGCCATACACACAGATGCCCATCACAGTGGAGGCAACCACACTCCAGACTGCCTCACCAGTGGGGAAGTCGATATCGAGGAATTGATTCAGATATCGTGCATGCAGCATGGTATTGACGGCATATGAGACTGAAGTCGCAATTGCTGCGCCGACGATACCGAACTTGTAGATGAGAACAATATTCAAAAATAAATTCACAACGATGGAGACAACCGTAGCATATGCGGCTAAATCTGGCCGATCAATCGCTTGGAGGGAGCGTCCCAGTACAACGTGAATTGCTTGCAGGATTTTTTCACCAGCTAAAATAATCAACACTAGCCATGCAACAGTAAATTCCGGCCCAAACAGAATCCGAAGAAGATCTCCTGACAGGACTGCTGTACCAGCAAAAGCTGGAATAACGAACAGGAGCGCAGGAAGTAGGGCAGTCGGAATTACCCCTTCGATCTTGCTCATTGCTCCTTCGGAATTCCATTGGCTCACCTGCGGAAAGAGTGTTGTCGCAATTGACTGGCTGAGGAGCATTACGACGAGTGACAGTCGCCATGCGTTCTCGTATGCGCCGATGTTACCTCGAGTAATGACAGCACCGGCACTGACGGACACGAATACTGAGAGCATTGCGACATCCATCCAACTGTAAAAATACCCTCCGACAGCAGAAACTACACTATACCGTCCGTAATCTAAGAGCGAGCGCGCATGCGCCAAGGTTGGCTTGGCAACTGAGACCGAAACTTTCCACCACCCAACAATTAGCATTAGTACTGAACCGAAAAGGTAGCCGTACACGAGTGCATACACACCGTATCCATCAAGATAGAGTGCATACCCTATGCTGAGCCAGCCAAGCGGTCGAAGGATCTCGACAACGGCGGTTTCACCGACGCGCCTCTCACCACGTAGCACAGTTATCGAGAGCTTCGCAGCCTGGCTGGCAAACAGTGTAGCAATCAGTGCGAGAGTCAAGTCTGCACCGAGATACTGAGTGATATATTGGCTTACTAATAAAACTAATACCGAAATAAAAGCTAACAAGGGCAACTTGAGAACAATTGCAGTACCTAAATATTCACTCGCGTCATTTCCCTCACTGATTCGTTTCTCGGTGGCGCTTGAGATTCCGAAATCGGTCGGGATCGCAAGAATCCCGATAAGCGCGAGAAACGGGTAGTACGTCCCAAGTGGAGATGCTCCGAGCTTACGAGAAAAAACAACGACGGCAAGGAACGCTACGAGGGATTTGCCGATCCTAGCAACAAAAAGCTTCAGGCTCGAACGAGCGAGATTCACGAATAGAAGTTAATACTGTAGACATATTTCAATGCACCTGTTCGATTCATAGGTGAATCTTCGATTAAAGAACGAATTGCTTATAAACATTTTGTATACCAAATGTCCATCCCGTTTGCGTAGATGTTTGCACATCTGTGTCCATGTCCAGTATTTTCCGGCAGTACAACAGTTACCCATCTAATTATGAGCCCATCGGTGTTTGATTTTGTATGGAGGACATATCCTCGTCAAGTGCACTTGGCTCAAACAGCCCAACGGCTTGCTGAACAAGTGCCACCTCCCCAGATAGGATTTGTGACCCATGCCCGACTATCGCAGAGTCGTGAATCCGTACGGTTATGAGTATGCTCTTGTGTAGCAGGTCAGTATAGATCGGCCCGTTCGCAATATCGTCGTGTTTACCTATGGAAATTCTGCTACCTGAACAAACCACCGTTGACGATATAGTATTTTGGACCGCCGAGCTGATTGGTCCTGAGAGAAAGAAAATCGCCAGACATCAGACGGATCCTATGCTCGATCAGCGGCAGGCGGGAGACATCGTGTGCGGTAGCTGTGGCTGATGCGGCCTGCGACCCGGCCACTGACCGCCGCCAGTGGTCGCACGCCCAGCTCATCCTCCACGAACTCGGTGAGTACCTCGGCTACTCGCCACCGCCGCTGTTGGAGCGGCTGATCGAAGATGCGCAGAAGATCCACCAGCAACGACCGATCTTACAAGAGACGCTCGCTACCGCGGCGCAACCGAGGTGTGAGGCCTAACTAAAGACCAATGGACGAATGACTGCCGTCTTTCTCGTCGATGGTGCTCAACACCTCCAAACTGCACTGCAACGAGCTGGACTCCGATTTCGGATGTGTAGCTACGGAAATCGGAACGCTGCCGAACGGATTTTCGAGAGCTAAAGCATCGGACCTCTTCGTTTTCGGACTGCTTCAGTCACTCCGAACCGGAAACCGCCGAAAACTGGTTGCAAACCTTCGCTCGATGGCTCATTGCTACTAACTAAACACTACCATGCGCCTCGACCTGTTATGGAAGAGTAAGTCGTATCTTAGATATCTTGTACCGTAAATGAATCAACGTATGTAGTTCTGTTTGTCTCAGGTGGACTTAATACAGAGACTGTAAATAGGTAGCTATATCAACAATCACAATATGTCTGAAAAACTGAGAGACTGCACTACCGCAATCATAATTGTCAATTATAACTCAGTCGAGGATATAAAAAGACTCTATGACGACTACATTAAAAACATTGGAGAAGATTTCATAGTCGTTGATAACAACTCAAGCCCTGATCTGAAAGGCTGGTGTGATACTGTTGATGTGAAATATATTGATACAGGTGCAAATATGGGATATGCGGGGGGGAACAATCGTGGAATCAATAACAAGATCGACTCATATGATTACTTTTGGATTCTTAATCCAGATACAAATATTATTGATCTAGATGTACTTGACTCGCTAATAACAACAATGGGGAAATATTCGAATTTAGGAATAGTTGTTCCAACAATAGTGGACCAGAATAGGGAGCAGTATAACCTTCCAAGTCGTTTTGAAGACATTTTACGGAAGGTGAATATTTTACCAAAACTTCCTGAGAATAATAGTGATCTTATCTATACAGATCACGTTCCTGGATCAGCGATTTTACTACGAAAAGATATGATTCGGGAGATCGGCCTGTTAGATGAACGCTTCTTTTTGTACGTCGAGGAGACTGAATATTGCTACCGGGCTCGTCAACATGGATACCACGTCGCAATCCACCGTAGGTCACAAATAATGCACCAAAGTCCAGAATCTGAATCAAATTACGAGGAGAGCTACCGAGTATATTATCAGTCAAGGAATCGGTTCTTACTTGCACGAACGCGATTCTCTCTGCCAAAGAGATTATTATACTACTGCGCGCTAGTCGGATTCTATGGATATGAAGCAGTAGATATAGCGAAAAATGATACTAGTTTATTTATACCGATGATACTCGGTATCATTGATGGCATCGTTGGAAACTATGGCCGAAGGCGATACCTGACTGATTAATTTGGTTAAAATGATTGAATCGGGAACATTTTAACTGGGACAAATGAATCGGGGCTATGGGGATTCGAGACGCCTTCATTAAGAACTTTTATAATAATAACATCGCAAGAACTGCGTTCAAATATTATGTTGGTGCATGGACAACAGCTACTTCACGATTACCAGTTGGAACCAATATCTATGAGCTAGACTGGGATGTGCTTATTCTGCTTGACACCTGCCGAATAGATGCCCTGAAGCAGGTGGCACCAGAGTATGATTTCATTTCTGACGTAGATTCTATCATTTCTATTGGAAGCACATCAAACGAATGGATGGCAAATACGTTCACTACAGATTACATCGATGATATAAGAGAAACCGTATATATTTCTGCAAACGGCTATTCAAGCCGGGTATTTGAGGATCGTCTGTACCCTGAGGTTCATATGGATGGGAAACACCAGCCCCCGTCCTGGCTTAAAGATAATATTTGTTATCCAGAAGATTTCTATGATCTAGATCAACTCTGGCGGTACGCTCCACAAGATAGTCCGGGTCATACACTGCCTGAGTATGTTGTTGACAGGGCGGTGGCACACAGTCGAACAACTGATGCAAAAAAGTTGGTAGCACATTTCAACCAACCTCATGCTCCATATATTGCGACAGCCCTCGAAGAGGGGAGAGACCTGTATGATTATGAAGAGTCACCTTTCGATTCCCTACGAAATGGAGAAAAGAAATCCAAGGTGTGGAACGCCTATGTCGACAATCTTCGAATGGCTCTCGATCAAGTCGAGATTCTGTTAGAGAATATTTCTGCTGAGAAAGTTGCTATCAGTGCCGACCACGGTGAGGCTTTCGGAGAGTTGGGCATGTATGGCCACCTTCCAGGGATGCTCCACCCACACGTCAAGCGTGTCCCCTGGGTTATGACATCAGCTTCAGATACGGGAAGTTATACTCCGACTCTCGAACCCGAAGAAACCGGCCGAGATACTGAGGAACATCTCCGAGCTCTCGGCTACAAGTAGACTACGCGGCTGTGACGGTTTCGAGTATCCTTTCCGTTCGCTCAGCTATCTGATTCCACTCATGCTCTTTCGCGACTTCTCGACACATACTGGGTTTGAAATCTGTGGCTTTCTCAATTCCACCAGCCAGCTCTGTGGTCACAACACCTGTTTCATTTGTTAGAACTCCTGACGCACCACACTGTGGAGTCGTGACAACTGGAGTACCACAGGCCAGCGACTCGAGAACGACATTTCCGAACGACTCGAACCTTGCCGGATGGATCGTCGCTGTGGCCTTCGCATAAATGTCACGCAGTTTCATCTGGGAAACACGACCGTGGCAGACGATATTGGGATGGTCGAGTTGAATCGATCCGACAATATGTACCGGGCGACGATTTGTATTGGCGTACTCAACTACTGCACTCAACCCTTTCTGTTCTGTTGTACCGACGAAAACAACGTACTCCTCTTGAGCAGCATCTATTGGCGCAAAGAGCTCAGTGTCTACACCATTATGGATGACCGAGTACGACCCATCGAACTTATAATTGCTCGTCCACCCTTCCTTGTTGACCTGACTGTTGAAAATAGCATAGTCAGTGATCTGTAACGAACGCTGGTCAATCATTTTCCGGAGCGGATGAAGGAACGTATCGCCGATTTTTTCCGGTAATGAAAGCTGCGTACGCATGAACTTACGAGTTTCTGCAACACAGTCATGATATTTTGTAACCAGAGATAACTCCGGAATTTCAAACGGGAGCGGAGTATGAGCGACTGCAATATCGAACTCACTCGTATCTATTGATTTGAGCTTTCCCCGTAGAGCAAGCGGATACAGTATGTAGTATCCTTCTCTGAAACCAAAATGGACAGGGTTTACTGTTATCTCATTTGAAATATTACCATCGAAATCATTGTATGATTGAGAACACTTTCCGGCGAGTATGGTTACATTGTGCCCGTGTTCAGTAATTTCGTTATATAGGTTTTTGAGATGATACGAGATACCACCGAGGACATATGGCGGAAACTCCCTTGATAGTACGAGAATATTCATTTAAATTTTCAATCTTTGTATCCCAGCGCACTCAGCCGCCGTTCGATCTCTTCGTTCACGTCACTCTCCGCCGCGGACCCGTCCCCGTTCTCGATGCGCACCCGCTGTTCGACGTGGGCTTCCAGCTCGGCCCGAAGCGAGTGAGTCGTCGTTTCAATAACCCGTATCTCGTCGGTGTTCGAATCCCGCTCACAAAAACACGACCCCTCACGCGTCCAGAGGGCGTATCGTCGGAGGTGACTATCGCTATCCTCGCCGCGAGCCTGTGAAAACACCCTTCGGTCGCCTTCCAGACCCTCTAGGAGCGAAACTTGGACCCCGCAGCCGGTGACCGCCTCTGCGGTCGGAACGATATCTAGCGTACTAGCAGGCGAATCTACTACCTCGTCACGCCCACTTGGTGGCCGCACAATGAGCGGCACCTTCGTAATCTCCTCGTGCAGATACCGCGGATGCTCGTAGTAGCCATGTTCACCGAACGCGTCGCCGTGATCGGCCGTGAAAATCACGAGCGACTCCTCTAGCAGCCCACGCTTCCGAAGCGCATCAAGGAATTCCCCAATATACATATCGTTATATCGAATCTCCCCGTCGTACAGATCGATAAGCAACTGTCTTTCGTCGTCGGTAATCGAGTCAGGGTCGTCGATGGCACGCTGGTATAGCGACTGTGCGTCCCGGCCGGACAGGCCGTAATCGGAATACAGTGTCGAGTAGTCACCAGGAGGTTCGTAAGGGCCGTGCGTGTCCATGTAGTGGTTCCAGAGGAAGAACGGCTCCTCATCATCCAACGAATCTAGCCAGTCCAGAGACCGTTCGTTGATTTCCTCGGCGCGGGCGTAGTGCCGGTTCCGAAGTTTATCGAAGGCGCGCTGGGCAAGCGCTACCAGCTTGTTCTGTCCTAAGTGGAGATCGTCATCAAAGTGATCGAATCCCTCGTCGAAGCCGTAGGCCCGCGAGACAAACGGGTTCGAGTGAAAACCTGCCGTCGCGAATCCTTCGTCTGAAAGCGTCGATGCGATTGTTTCTGACGCGAGGTGATGCTTAGAGTCTACAGCTACATCGGGGTACTCCCCGGTCAACAGCGCAGGGACCGCTTCGCGTGTGTGTGAACTAGCGCTATAGGCATTTGTGAACCGAATACTCTCCTCGGCAAACTCATCAAGGACAGGTGAAGTCTCACGGTGGTAGCCATAACAGGAGAGGTGGTCCGCCCGGAGTGCGTCCGCAGAAAGCAGGATTATGTTCCGCGGGGAAGCAGTCATGTATCCGGCTCTTTCTTCGGATATGATTTTATTCTTCCGAAGCTAGTAATTACTGCACCCTGTATACCAAACGATTGAACGCAAAAACAACCAATTGACTCTCTAAGTCATCACCCAATTCGTTTGAGCTACGCCGTTTAGCTGTCCAGCTTGAACCAGTCTACGCCGTTCACTGAAACAGAGTATTCAAGATGGTCCTATGGGAAATGATATTC
>NZ_JAAOHT010000091.1:0-13096 GCF_011440255.1 Haloarcula sp. JP-Z28
TGCGAACTCTACAGAAAACCAGGTGACGAAGCGCTCAAACATGCTCTTGATGCTGCTCTCTGAAAATCAACAACGTGCTTCACAAGAGCGTTCTACATATTTCATTCTATCAGACTCTGAATATCCCGCAGTTCGTTAATCCGCCGACTCCAAGTGCTCGCGGCCGGCGTCGGTGAGAGTGTAATGTCTGAGATACGGCCGGCCACCACAGACGGAATTGGGGGTAAGACAACGGGAATCGGTCGCCGTGATGTTGGGGAGTGATCATAACGACCGATCGCCCGCACGGCAGTCCGGATGCCCTGATAATAAAAGCAGGTTATTCAGTTCGCTCAGGCCGTCGCCACGAGATACTGATGCTCAGCCTGCGTGGGCGTCGGCTGGAGCGTCAGCCCAGTCAGCGCGAGTTCCCGAAGCACTTCCGGCGGAACGCCATCGGTCTCGCGAAGCACGGCATCGAGCGTCCAGGCGTCGTGTTCCGAGCGGACCGGCGGCATTGTCTCGACCACGGCGGTCGGGGCAGTCTCTTGTAGCGCACGGGCGGCACGCCGAACGCGCTGGCGGTTCTCGACCGTACAGCGAACGGTCTTACTCATGCGTTCAGCCCCCGAGCGAGATCGTCGACGATGTTGCCGCCGACGTGTGGGCCGACAGCCCAGCCGCGTTCGTCCTGCGTGTACTCGCACCATCCTGCGAGTGTTTCATACGGTGTGTCTGCGAGTGGGACTTTCTCGGCGCGGTTGTCGCGAGCGACGACGGCCACAGCGAATTCATACGAGTCCCAGTAGTGGGCTGCGCCTTCGCCATCGACGCCCAGGAAGAGTGGGCGGCCCTGTGTGAGCAGTTCGCGGGCAATACGTTCCTGTGGATGTGCGTCAGTCGTGCCGACAGATTTACTAGTCGGTGTCGCAGATTTGCTCATGGGTTTTCGCACCACGGAAGCCCGGCCCGCGTGGTGGACTCACGCGGGCACTTCTACACTCCAAGTGCCCCGAGTGACCGGTCTTCCGTACCATATGTCACGGACAACAAGGTCATAAACCTATTGCTTTGCAGCATATGGTACGTGCAAAACACTTACTCGGGACGGTCAGATATAATAGAGTATGAGCGAACGAGTTCACAACGACGACGGAACGTTTGGCTCGAAATTGACCGAGCAGGATGTGCTGAAAGCGTTCGACTACAAAACCGGCCCGGAAGAGCCAATGTTGACCACGAAAGAGATTACCGACGCACTCGCCGAGCACTTCGATATCGAGGTCAGCAGCGAGACAGTTCGCCGTTGGCTCGGCGAAATGGAGTCGGACGGCAAGGTCGCAAGCAAGAAATTCGGTTCGTCTGCTGTGGGTTGGACCGCACTCGTCGGGCCGCGGCTCGCCGACGACGTGGCTGCCGAGGCCGACCGCCGGCTCGAAGAAGAGGAATTCGTCAGTCTCGACGAGGCCTGAGGTCAGATGGCAGATGTGTTGTTGGCCGAATCGGCCACCGACGAGTTAGCGTCGTTCCAACCAGATATCGAACAACGTATCCGGGACAAACTGAAGCAGGCCGGCGAGAACCCAGATCACTACCTCGAACGGCTACAAGGGCGAGAAACCTTCAAATTGAAAATCGGCCGCGAATACCGGTCCGAAATCGACTGGGACAAAAACGAATCCGTCCTTCGTGTTCTCCGGATCGGCCACCGCGACGGCTTCTACGATTCTTAGCTGTCGTCCGTCTCCAAGTACTCGCGACCGGCATCGGTGATCCACCAAGCGAGGCCCCGACCAACTGTTTTGGAGTGTACGTATCCCTGTTTTTCAAGCTCGGTAAGCCGCTTATTCGCTCCCGAATTGGTAGAAAATCCTGCCAAATCGGCCACCTCTGCTGTAGTGAGGAATGGGTCGTCAGAGTTGATAAAGAATTGAAGGATTTCGGAGTCAGATACAGTCGGCTTTCGGCCAGCCATCTTACGTACGAATCTGCCTATGCTCGTATATATCATTTGTTCGATGTTTCTACACATATAGAGATTAGTATTCAGAAGTTAATTAGTAGTAACATAAGTACTAATACCAGCGGCTATAATGATAGTCATAACGACTGCTCAAGGGTCAGTAAGGTCCGTCTACGAAAGCGGGCCGGTGCAGGCACACCGACCCAATGCGGTCGTTCCAGCGCCATGAAGCAACCCAACGACCGCGCCTCGGTATTTGCCGAGGCCCCGGAAAACTGTATCGACCCAGAAAGCAGCACCGTCGCTGCGGGGGTGGCCGGATGCTGAAACGCCTACTCTCTAACGACGACGAGCCGGAGCCACCGGCAGTGAGCGTCCCGTTCGACGCCCTGCTGGATATCGCCCAGTCTGAACGCCGACGCCAGTGCCTCCGGACGGTGAACGAACACGGCCGACTGGAACTCACCGATCTGGCGGAGATCGTCGCCGCTGCGGAAGTCGGCACTGACCGCGACCAGTTCCAGTCCCAACAGCGCAAGCGTGTGTACGTGTCTCTGTATCAGACGCACATTGCGAAACTGGACAACACCGGACTGGTCCGCTGGTCCCAAACCAACGGCACGGTCTGTGCGACCGCCGAGACGGGGCCGGCCGTTGACGCCCTGAACGACCTCGCCGACCGGACGACGGGAGGTGACTGCTGATGGACCAAGACGAGTTTTACATCATGCCGAAATCCCAGTGGAACGACGCCAAAGTCCATCACCCAGCACCGGAATCCACCCGTGATGACCCGGAGCCGCTGTGCAACCATACCACGAGTGGTTCCGAAGCGTTCCGGGTCGCCGACGAAAGCGACCGCGAACGCTACGGGCTCTGTCGTGTCTGTGCGGCGAAGATGAACGACGAACCTGACCCGCGAGGAAACCACGGCCAGTCCGGTCGGTCACCGGCCGATGTGCTTCAAGAACACGGCTTTACGAACTCCGAAGACTCCACGGGAGGGTCTGCATGACTGGCCACGACAACTACTACGACGTCGACGGCCGGTCGCTCGACGAGCGCTGGCCCGACGCCGACGCGGTCGCCGCTGTTGGCGGGCCGGTTCGGAAGGTGAGGACCGACGGCGGTCGCGTTGAGGACAGTACTCACCACGAGATCCCCGAGGACGTGATGGAATGGTGCGATGCGCTGACTCGCGACGATCTCGCTCCGTGTCACAGCCACATGGGACACAGTTTCTCGCCCGTGAACGACACGAAGGGCGGGACTCAGACCCGGATGGTCTGCATCCACTGCGATGCTTCCTATCCTATCCGAGAGGGCGATCTGGACGGCTACGGCGACGTGTTCGATTACCCGGAATGGTGCGATGTGGACACGGAAACCGACAGCTCGGGAGGTCACGATGAGCAGTAAAACCCACGCGGCTGTCACGGTCAAGTGCCCGGGCTGTGGGGCGACCCATGTTCGCCCCCAACGAGTCGACGTGGAGAACCCGCCAGAGACGATCAACAGCGAGTGCTACGCCCCACATCCGTCTCGGGGCGCTGACTTCGACGGCTGCGGGGAGACGGTCGAACTCGACGTTATCGAGGTGAGCGAACGGTGACTGGCGCGCAGGTGGATCAAACGCTTAGCCCGACCGGCTGGGCTGTCAACCTCGACAACGGCCACTCCGGGATCTGCTTCGAGTGGGTTCGTGGCCTGACAATGTGTGGGGAATCGTTCGACCCTGAGACTGTCGAACGGGAGTGGTATGACGGCGCACCAGAATCTCGCAACGAACCACACGCAACCCAGTGCTTCGACTGTCACAACTGGTCCGCGGCTGCCAGAGATGTGACGCGGGGGCAGACTGATGTCTGACCCAGTCCGCTTGCGGGTCCGTGCTCGTCGCAATCAGCACGGCTCTGTGCTGGAGTGGGTCCCGGAAGACGAAGCCGACGCAAAGGAAACACTCGACAGCCCGTGGGCGCTCATTCGTGACCTCTACGGAGCTATCGACCGGTCGACTGTCGCTGACGGCGATCTCGTCGCTGTCGTGGAAGCGTGGCCCCGGTCCGGCGACGTGATCGACGTGATCGTTCTCGACGAACACGCCCGCAGCGAGAGTGCGACTGAACGTCTGCGGATGCAGGTCAGCGCAGAGGTGGCACAATGAGTAGAGCCAGCCAGGGCGCGCCGGCCAAACGTCGGGCGCGCGCTGACGACACCGCCGGCGTCGGTACGCCCGTGAAGATCAACCGGTTGGAGGGTGGCTCGTTGCTTGGGATCGTTCGCGAGCGCTACACCTACGAGGAGTATGACGCCCCGCCGCGGGTGCTTGTCGAGTCGTCCGAGACGATGGTCAACGTCGCTACTGACCGTGTCAGTATCGCTCGCGGGTCAAACGCCGATGTGGTTCGCAGTCTTGTCGAGGATGATACCAATGTCTGACGCTCCTAGCGGTTTTAAGTCGCCGCATGTGCAAGTCGCAGGACAGAGAAGACACTACGAGAACACAACTTGCCTGAGAAGGGGCCACCGTTCCCAGCTCGAACCCGTTGGCGCGGGAATCGCTGGGAACGACCTCGTGTCTGTACCGGTTCCTTCTCGGCAGAATGGCTTAAGCGTTACCCACCAGCAACAGGTATCCCCAGCCATATCTGCCGCCGTCGAGAGGCGGAGGGTGCCCACCAACCAGGATATGGAGCATCACGAACGAGAGCGTACCCAGAGAGACATGCGGTCAGCACCGTCCACGAACGAGAGCGTACCCAGAGAGACATGCGGTCAGCACCGTCCACGAACGACCACCCCACGCAGAATTTTATTTTTTCGCTGTGCGGAGGACTGGAGTGTCCCCCGGGGGTCCCTAGTACCTAGCGTAACTTTTGAAGATAGCCACCGAGATAGTTGTCGATCCAAGAGGCCGCGAAACTCAGCTGAGCTGTGAGCTTCTCAAAGAGTTCAGTGAGGAGAGCGCGGTATTCTGCCGCGCTCTCCACAATCAACGGTGACGCTTCCCATTTCAAACTCTTCCAGATCTGCTCGATCGGGTTGAGATCAGGTGAGCCAACGGGCAGAAACACGAGGTCAATTCCGAGTTGATGGGCTCGCTTGCGCGTGTGTTCGCACACGTGAGAAGAGAAGTTATCCAAGGCGAGCAGAATCCGCTGACTCGGATTCTGCTCGCGGATCCCCTTGAGACACTCGCAGATTCGTTCTTTCTCCTGATTACTCGGAAACTGAACGACACTCTCACCAGAGATGGCATAGAACCCGACCGCTGGTTCGTCTAACTTCACCAGCGGTCGGGTGATGTGAGGGTCGTCGACGGTGTAGAGTCGCTGTGAGTTGTCCCACGGTTGCGGATGCGATGTGTCGAGAAATCCAAGTACAGTTCCACCGTCCGTACGGATCTCTTCGTCGACGATCCAGCCTTCCTCGTTGTCTCCATCGCGTTTGTTGTGCGGCTCATCAGAACCCTCGTCGAACGCGTCGGCGACGCGTTCGTCGAGTATCTCTTCAGCATTCTCTGGCCGTGATGGGCGCTTAGTCTGCGGAATTGCGTAGGAGAGGCCGAGCTTTTCGAGGAATGTAGTGAGATGAGCGGGATGAAATTCAACGTCGAATTCCTCGTTGATGAGGTGCTGTATCTCCTGTTTCTTCCACGGTTGGCCCTCACGGAGCAGTTCTAGGAGGCGTTGCTGTTGTTCTTCGCCGAGCTTCGGGGGCCTGCCGCCCCCGAAGTTCGGCATCAGGAGTCCGAGACCGCCCTTGTTCCATCGGCGAGCCCAGCGTGTTCCTGTCGCGGAGGATCTGCCGACGTCGTCGGCAGCGTCCTCCAAGGTTGCACCCTTGTAGAGCCGCTTAACGAAGATCAACCGCTCAGTGAGTTTTTCATCCGTAGACTCTGCGAGGAGTCGATCGAGATCGTCCTCACTGAGGTGACGGACGATCTCTTTGCGGCGATCTCCAGACATATCCACACATCAAACTCTACCTTCATAACTTCCACTAGGCACTATCGTCGGGGCGAACACGTCGAACTCTTCGAGAAACTCGAAGGAGAGGTGCTCGAACAACGCAAGCGTCTCTGTCTCCACGACATTGAAGAACGACTCGACCGAAGGATCATTTTGCAGGGTCGCTGAGTCCATACCACCTCAGCATTCACCCTGCTCTTTGGTGTGTTAACTGTTCTATGACACCCTCAGGCTCGTAAGATATCGCTTACGTGTTCACGCGAGCCAACGTCCCAACTGAACATGGTGAGGACACCAATGAGCAACTCAGAACAACGGATATCGACTGAGACAGCACTGCAGTTACTGACTAAGCAGGAGCGACGACAGATCCTCCGTCACGTGGCTGAGGCGTCCGATGGAACGACTGTCGACAAACTCACGCAGCATCTGTGAGGGTTAGATTCACTACAACCAGACGGTAACGGCCCCACGCGATCTTGGAACAGCGACCTTCATCACCTTCACCTACCGAAGTTACAAGAAGCAAACGTGCTCGAGTACGATACTAACCGAGGCACCGTGCATCGGAGCCGAGAGTTCCAAACTGTTTTCTCCTTGCTTGAGGTCATCGACGACCACAGAAAAGATACATGGCTAGCTAACTCCTGATTGCTCATTTGCTCGATAGACTGCAGAACTTATCCGCTATCTTCTTCTCTAGAGTTTCTCTCGACGTGGACTTCGATACTTCCATCCCCGCTCATCGAGACAGCGGTGTCTGCGTACCGGAAGGAGATTGTTACTGATAATGGCTGTCCATTGAGCAGTGTATCGAGTGCACTGGCATCGATCGTCTCGTGCAAGGGTGGCAGGTCAGTCATTTCACGATTGGTAGCCGCTGCGACTGCTTCGACGGTCGCAACACTGGGGCGATCCGATTCCTTCCAGTTATCACGTACTGTAGTGGAACCTGTATCTTCGCTTTCGGGTTGATCGGCTGGACCTGAGCCACTTTCCTCATTTGTATCGTCGTGCATTTTCCATCACTGGTTGTGGTAGGGAGAAGCAACAGCAGCGGAAACCGCTATGACTTCAGGTGTCATCTCTACGATCTGGGCTGGAATAACATTGTTGTGATTGTCTGAGTGACTGCTTAGTGTTCATTCGCGGTTGTTGGCAAGCTGCCAGGCGAACAGCGCTTTCAGCACGACAACAAGGCTGTTGCTCTGCCCCGTGCCCCAGATAGCGGTTTCGTCGGAGGGCTCAGGTGAGTAGCCACCATTGGCGCCGACGAGCACACTCACGAGCGTTTTTTGTTGGTCTATCATGAGTAGGCGACCAGCAGGCGTATCCGACCACTCCCACGCCGATTCGAACAGTTGCGCGTCAGGGACGTCCTGTTCGAGCTGGGCTTCGACGGATTGTGACATCTCTGCGAGCCGAATTGTGACCCCACGGTCGCTGACGGTCGAGAGGCATTCAGCGATTTCGTCGGTCAGTAGCTCTTCGGCAGTCATGTAAACGACCTCATCATCCGCGGCCGAGATGAAATCCACCACGCGTTCGGTCACGGTATCCCGGCCGGTTACCGTCCAGACACCCTGCTGTTCAGTGCTGCGATCCGCCGATGCAAGCTGGTCGAGTGCGTCTGTCAGGACCGTCACACGGTGGTCGTATTCCTGTTCGAAGTGACGGCCGGCCGTCTCCGTCGAGATGGCCCAATATCGCTGGGGACTCGACTGTTTCACGTCGACGAGACCGCGGTCACGGAGCTCGTCAGCTGCGTCGTAGACGCGAGTTCGGGGGACATCGGCAACTTCACTCACATCCTGCGCAGTCCCTTCGCCGAGACTGACAAGTGCGACGAATGTCCGGGCGGCGTAGGTACTGAGGCCGAGTGCTTTGAGCTGTTTGACGGCCGTAGATCGTGCTTGGTCGGATGGGTCGTCGGACATTGACTCGTCACCAGTCTCGTGAAACCCACCGTGGTGACCGTCGAGTTTCCCTGTCAGCTCGTGTTGGATGACGCGGCTCCATCCTTCCGAGAGTTCCTGCTTGATTGTCTTTCCCCACCGGACGATCGGCATCACGTACGCATAGTTGTGGGCTTGAAGCAGCGTGAGACACTTGCTATCGTAGAATTCTCGGTCCAGATAGACGGCCTTGACCTCAGTGTCAAGGCCGTCGAGGAGACCAAGAAACTCAGCGAGGACACTGCTGGCGGTGTCGCCGTCAACGAGACGGCGCACCGCCAGCGTATATCGCTTATTCTTCACACGCGCGTAGAGTGTCGCATAGGCGTGGAACGCTGTGGTTCCACGCTTTGCCTCTGAGTGGTAGAGGCCATCTGTCTCGTCCTCGTCACCGTAGTAGGGCCGCAGGTGGAGGTCTGCGACGACCTCCACCTGCTCGGGGAGAACCTCTAGAACGTCCTTTTGCAGGAGTGCGTTCCCGACTTGTTCAACCGACGTTAGCTCGAACTTCTCGCGGAGATGGTACAGAATCGTGTTTTGATGGGGAGAATCTTCGCTGGTCTCACAGAGTTCAGATACCGAGGTCCCGTCGGCGCAAGCGCCGACGAGGACCTCGTAGATATCCTCAGCATCGATTTCAGCATTAGCGCCAAGACCGAGATCAACTTCCTCGTCAAGCGTGTTGACGAGGAAGTTAAGTAGCTGGTCTTCGTGGATTTCACCGTCTGCTTGCTTGGTATTAGGCACATCTTCAGCAAGCAGACCTCTCAGCTAACCGGCTTCGTGAAGTACTGACAGTAGGTCAAGTCGGTCAAAGACGTTGTCAACGACGTGTTCGAGGTCGGTGAGAAAGCGATCGGCCGCGTCTCTCGACGGCGGTCGATCGAACCCGCAGCTCAGCCAAACGACCGTGTTCCGAAGCTCTCGCTCAACGGGACGAATCCCGTAGATGTCGTGGTAGTAGCAGTGGAGGAAACCACGCATCATCTCTGGAGTTTCGTAATCGCGTGTTCGCCCCGTCTCCGCCGGGGCAAACACGTCAACTTCTTCGAGAAACTCCGAGGAAGAGTGTTCAAACAACGCTAGCGTCTCGGTCTCCGCGACATTGAAGAACGACTCTACTGAAGGGTCACCTTGCAGGGAAGCTGAACTCATCCACCTCAGCGTTCACCCTGCTCTTTGGTGTGCCACTCGTTTTATAGCACCCCCCTAATCAACTATACTGTCCTGTATAGCGACCGCGCACCCCGACCACAGCCACGACGCCCTCGGCATCAACTTGTCCTACAGTAAGGATTGCTGACGTATCTCTTTGGCATCGACATCCTGCGGAACGATAGAGACAAAATTCACAGCTGTAACACGCAGAAGTCCACCGCTAGGAGCGGGTCGCTGACTCTACAAATAGCTCTGTTTGAATATACTCAATAAGATTCTGACGTAGCTGTTGGAACGGCGCACGCTTTCGAGTTGACCCTTGCATAAGTATTCCATTTAGTATTGCCAATATGAACTCAGCTGTTTCCTCCGGCTCAACTGGCTGAAATACTCCCTTATCAATCCCTGCGTCGATAATTACCGCTATCTGTTTGACGAAGCGCTTGTCTGTCCTTGTGATACGTTCTCTATACTTAGTATCATGAATCGCTTGGGAGCGCAGTTCAATATACGCTGCAAGTATTTCACCTTTCGCTGATTGTTCCTTCTGTGTTATGCCCTCATCGAGAAGGACATCGACAAAGTCCAAAAGCTCTTTTTTTGGCTCGTTGGTTGAACTAGATTTACAGAATTGCTCTAATTCATCCAATAGGAAGTTGAAAAACGAGAGGAGGAGGTCATCTTTATCAGAGAAGTGGTGGTATAAGGTAGACTTGCTGAAGTTGAGTTCACTGGCAATCCGTTGAATGGATAGCTCCGCATATCCATACTTTTTGAGTGCCGAAAAGGTAGCGTACATAATAGCGTCATAGGTGTCTTCCGGGTCTTCGGCAAATGGAACTGAATCACTCACATGACTCAATCATTATAGTTAGCAATAAAGGTACTTCGCTTGTCACCGCCTGCACCGTAGATCACCTTGGACCAATTCCAGAGACTTTTCGTCTGGCATACACTGCAGACACGTATAGCCGTCCACACGGAGCGCAGTCGGCATGATTGGGTATTCAACGGTCCTTTGATTCTAGAAAGATCGGACTTAACAACACGCGGGAATATTCAAACGCTCTGGAAGCCGTGTTGTCACAGCGTGACGGGTGTCGCGTATCTGGTTACTATGGGGGTGTCATAGCAGTACTTCCGAGGTTCAGCGGTTTGACATCCTTCTCCGCGTGAACGCGGAGGAATCCCGAGGTTGGGATATTAGGGTTTGGAGTCTACCACCTCTCGTTGCGGTTGGAATCCGCAGGAGAGGTCGTACAGGTAGACTCCGGGCTGTGCCAACCAGCCGGTACTCCTATCCCCGGACAACTGCCCGGTAGACTCGGAGTTACTTTCCTCGTCGATATCCAGACGGATGTTTTCCGCCCCGTTCACATCCGCGTTGAACGCCGCATCACACGACTCGCAGACGTACAACCCGCGTTCGACACGCTGACTGTCGTCCTCTCTTCCACAAACGCAACACGTTTTACTCGTGTCGCGTTCGGACACTTCCATGACCTCGATGCCCTCAACCTTCGCCTTGTATTCGAGGATCGACGTGAAGCGGTCGAACGCCCACCCGTGTAGGTCGAGGTTGCCGTGCCGACCCCAGTTCTTCGACTTGGCGTTCTCGTCCTCGCGGATGCCTTCCAAGTCCCCGACATTGATGCGACCCACACTACGCTCGATACATTTCTCCACGATGTGTTTGGCGAGACTGTGGAAGAAGTGGGTGCGGCGTTCCGACCATTTGTGATGAAGTCGCGTGGCCCTGTCGCCACTGCTGTCGTCACAGTTGGCGATTTCTTTCGGGAAGTAGTACCCGTCCTGTTTCAGGCGGTTGCCGGGATAGAGGTCGGCGTCTTCGGTGCTGTAGGCGACAGCGGCGAAGTTACTGATACCGAGATCAATGCCCGCAGTCTCGGTTCCGGGAGCGTCGGGCGTCTCGATTTCGTCCTTGCAGACGAGGTGTAACTCCCATCGCTCCTTTGTTTGGTCGTAAACAGCACGAACCTGTTGCAGGTTCTCAACCTCGACGCCGGGGCGTGTCTCGTATTCGACAAGGATGTACTCCCACGCTTTCGGATGTTCTTTGTGGTTCGCTCCCTTAGAGAGGCGGACACGGTTGTTCTTAGTGTCGTGGCGGATGCCGTTCTGTTTCCACGTCACCGTACTGAGTGGGTGTTCTTCGTGGACGCGACGACCCTGTTGGTCGTAGTAGTTTTGTTTGCGGTAGCCGGGCGGATTGTCCCGTTCGTCATCACTGGAGTACCACGAGTTGAAGGCTTCAGCGAGTTCCTCCAGAACCCGCTGACTGGACTGACTGTGCAGTCCCTTGTACTTGTCGTGACCTTTCAACTCGTTTTTCAACTCCTCATGGCCGGGAATCTCCCCAGTCTCCTCCCAGACTTGGCGGGAGTGGTAGTTGGCGACGTTCCAGAGTTTGCTGGCACTCCACCCGTGACGGTTGAGCGAGTCCTCTACCTGACTGTAATTGAGGATTTTCGCTCGATGGGTTCGGTGGACTTCCAGCATTCTGAACGTTTGTATAATAGCTTATACTCATTTTCTTATAAAGACTGGGATTGATAGCGGTGGAATATCCAGCCCTGTCGAAGTCAGTAGAATGTGTCACGGAGTGACGGCGCGTATCCACGGCCTGCCGGCGGCGGTCAGTGGCTGGGTCGCAGGCCGCATCAGCCACAGCTACCGCACACGATGTCTCTCGCCTGCCGCTGATCGAGCATAGGATCCTCTGATGTCTGGCGATTTTCTTTTTCTCAGGACCAATCAGCTCGGCGGTCGAAGATACTATGTCGTCAACGGTGGTTTGTTCAGGTAGCAGAATTCCCATAGGTAATGACGAATAAACCTGCCATCTCTCGGGTAAGTATCATTAGTAGAGACAGATGATTTATTATGATCTCAACTAATATCTTATCTATGTCAGGGTTGGGCTCGTATACAACATCGTCAGGTCGAATGTTCGCAATTGCGTGGATTAGCATGGCACTCATTATGTCACTCTTTGTAGCGGTCGCGACGACATTTGATATTCCGGTCCAAGCCATCTATGTGTTCGCTGCTGGCTTGACGCTCAGAGAGATGGTGAGTCTGGCTTCATGGGCCTTTCAGCAGTAGTCATGAACACCCACTTAGATTTAGACATGCTCGTCCCTATCTAAGAAAGGAGCTGAGTGATAGTAGCGACTTATTGGAATTTCTCTTCACCGCCACTGCTGGTGCGGCTAATCGAATCGCTACAGAAGTTTTGTGATCGACGAGCAACCCACAGGAGACTTGCTGCTACTTGACAACTGGGATGTAAGTCTTAGCTAACAACAGCGTGTCATAGAAAGCTCCATGTACGAAGCAGCAGGGTGCGCAAAGTGTGTCCAACACAAGCGCAACCCTGCAAGACGTAGCTTCGGTAGACGACTTCTTGAATGTCGCGGCTACCGAGACAGTACCGCTGCTTGAGCATCTTTCCTTTGAGTTTCTACTGGAGTACGACGTGTTCGCCCCCGCTGAGTGATCAGCGCAACCTCTGGATGTACGGGAGGAATGTCTCTATCCAGTCTGCGGCAAAGCTTACGCGGTGACTCAACTGAAGAAATGTCTCGGTGAGGAACTCTCTGAAGTGGTCTTCGTCCTCGTAGATCTCTGGTGAGATATCTCGTTTGAGGCTCTTCCAAAGCGGTTCAATCGCGTTCAATGTCGGCGAATACGGCGGGATGAAGACGAACTCGATGCCGAGTTCGCCGGCCCGTTGTTGGGTGAGTTTCGCGTGATGGGAGCCATAGTTGTCCGCCGTGAGCAGAATCCGCCTTAGTACTTAGGAGAAGAACTGCAAGCGAGAGCTGAGGAATTCGTCGATCCATGATTTGGCGAAGCTCAGCCGAGACGTGAGTTGTTCGAACAGTTCTGAGACGAGAGCGCGGAACTCGTTCGCGCTCTCGACAATCAGTGGAGAGGCTTCCCATTTCAGACTCTTCCAGATCTGCTCGATTGGGTTGAGGTCTGGGGATCCAACCGGTAAGAAAACGAGATCAATCCCGAGTTGATGGGCACGCTTGCGTGTGAAT
>NZ_JAAOHT010000092.1:0-12814 GCF_011440255.1 Haloarcula sp. JP-Z28
AGTACTTCCTCGACGCCGGCTACGAGGGCGCAAAGCGGGTCGGTATCTTCACCGACTACTCCCAGACGGCCATCCACACCGACGAGTGGCTCTCGCCCCACGGCGGCAGCGACACCGCGCTCGCGCTTGGCATGGCCCAGACCATCGTCGACGAGGGACTGCACGACGAGGAACACCTCAAAGAGCAGACCGACATGCCGCTGCTCGTCCGGGAGGACACCGGCAAGTTCCTCCGGGCGAGCGAGGTCGACCTCGCCGAGGACGCCGACGACCCGGACAAGGTATTCGTCATGGTCGACGCCGACGGCACCCTCCGTCGTGCACCCGGTTCGCTCGGCGAGCGGGACGGCCAGAAGGATTACTCCGCGAGTATCGAACTCGACTTCGACCCGCAACTGTCGGTCGAGCGCAGCGTCGACACCGACGAGGGCAGCGTCGCGGTCCGCTCGGTCTGGGAGAACCTCACTGACGAACTCAGCCAGTATACGCCCGAGGTCGTCCACGAGGAGACCGGTGTCGGCGAGAACACCTACCAGCGCGTCGCCCGGGAGTTCGCCGAGGCCGACGCCGCCAAAATCATCCACGGGAAGGGCGTCAACGACTGGTACCACAACGACCTTGGCAACCGCGCCATCCAGTTGCTCGTGACGCTGACGGGGAACCTCGGCGACCCCGGCACCGGACTGGACCACTACGTCGGCCAGGAGAAGATATGGTCGTTCCACGGCTGGAAGGTGCTCTCGTTCCCGACCGGAAACGTCCGCGGCGTCCCGACGACGCTGTGGACCTACTTCCACGCAGGCATCCTCGACAACACGGACCCGGACACCGCCGAGAAGATACGCGAGTCCATCGACAACGGGTGGATGCCGGTCTATCCCGAGGAACGGGACGACGGGAGCCGACCGGACCCGTCCACGATGTTCGTCTGGCGCGGGAACTACTTCAACCAGGCCAAGGGCAACGTCGCCCTCGAAGAACAGCTCTGGCCCAAACTCGATCTCGTCGTCGACATCAACTTCCGGATGGACTCGACGGCGATGTACTCCGACATCGTCCTGCCGGCGGCCAGCCACTACGAGAAGTACGATCTCTCGGAGACGGACATGCACACCTACGTGCACCCGTTCACGCCGGCCGTCGAGCCGCTGGGCGAGGCCAAGACCGACTGGGAGATATTCCGCCACCTCGCCGAGAAGATACAGGAGCGCGCCCAGGAACGCGGTGTCGAGCCGGTCGAGGACCGCAAGTTCGACCGAGCCATCGATCTCACGACGATACACGACGACTACGTCCGTGACTGGGAGACCGGCGAAGAACAAGGGCTCGTCGAAGACAAAGCCGCGGCGGAGTTCATCCTCGAACACTCTGAGGAGACCAACCCCGAGGGCAGCGACGAGCAGATAACCTTCGACGACATCGACGAGCAACCACAGCGGTTCCTCGAAGCTGGCGACCACTGGAGTTCCGACATCAAAGACGACGAGGCGTACGTCCCGTGGCAGGACTACGTCCACGACAAGAACCCGTGGCCGACCTTCACCGGCCGCCAGCAGTACTACATCGACCACGACTGGTATCTCGAACTCGGTGAAGAGCTGCCGACCCACAAGGAGGGGCCGGAGAACACCGGCGGGGACTACCCGCTGTCGTACAATACGCCTCACGGTCGCTGGTCCATCCACTCGACGTGGCGCGACGACACCAAGATGCTCAGGCTCCAGCGCGGCGAGCCCGTGGTGTATCTGAACCCTGAGGACGCCGAAGAACGCGGCATCGAGGACGGTGACACCGTGGAGGTGTACAATGACCTCGGGAGCGTCGAGGTGCAGGCGAAGATCTACCCCTCCAGCGAACCGGGGACCGTCCGGCACTTCTTCTCCTGGGAGAAGTTCCAGTACCCCGACCGGGACAACTTCAACACGCTCGTCCCGATGTACATGAAGCCGACCCAGCTGGTCCAGTACCCGGAAGACACCGGGGAACACCTGCACTTCTTCCCGAACTACTGGGGGCCGACCGGGGTCAACAGCGACGTGCGTGTCGACGTCCGACCGAGTGGAGGTGACACCGAATGAGTACCGACCAACAGGACGACCAAGGCGAAGAGGACACGCTGGTCAACGTCGCTGACGGCGTCGACCACCAGGTCGCGATGGTGATGGACCTGAACAAGTGCATCGGCTGCCAGACGTGTACGATCGCCTGCAAGAACCTCTGGACGGAGGACGGCGGCAGCGAGTATATGTACTGGAACAACGTCGAGACCAAGCCCGGCGAGGGCTACCCGCGGGGCTGGGAGGACTCCGGGGGCGGCTGGGAGTCGAGCGAGCACTCGGACCGCTCGACCGGCGAGATCCCCGACGAGGAGGACTACGGCCGCGCCTGGGAGTTCAACCACGAGGAGATTATGTACGAGGGTAGCGACGAGCCGCTGCGGCCCCGCGACGGCGCGGAGTGGGGGCCAAACTGGGACGAAGACCAGGGGGCCGGCGAGTACCCCAACAGCTACTACTTCTACCTCCCGCGCATCTGCAACCACTGCACACACCCCTCCTGTGTCGAGGCCTGCCCGCGCTCGGCGCTGTACAAGCGCCAGGAGGACGGCATCGTCCTCGTCGACCAGGACCGCTGCCGGGGCTACCGCTACTGCGTGGAGGGGTGCCCCTACAAGAAGGTGTACTACAACACCGTCTCGAAGAAATCCGAGAAGTGCATCTTCTGTTACCCCCGCATCGAAGGGGAAGGCCCCGACGGTGAGACGTTCGCCCCGGCCTGTGCCGAGGAGTGCCCGCCCCAGCTCCGGCTGGTCGGCTTCCTCGACGACGAGGAGGGTCCGATCCACAAGCTCGTCAATGAGTACGAAGTGGCCCTGCCGCTCCATCCGGAGTTCCGCACGCAGCCCAACGTCTACTACATTCCACCCTTTGCGCCCGGCCAGCACACGGAGGACGGAGAGACTGTTGACATCGACCGGATTCCCCGGCAGTACCTCCGGAACCTGTTCGGCGACGGCGTCGACGAAGCGCTAGACACTATCGACGCCCACCGGCAGCGCGTTCGACAGGGTGGTCACAGCGAACTAATGGAACTGCTTCAGGACAAAAACCCGGCCAAACAGTACCGGCTGGAGGTGTTCGACGATGAGTGAGCACCGCGAACGAACGTCGAGCTCGGAAGACCTGCGGTCTTCCGGCGTTCGAACGAGCGAGCGTAGTGAGCGAGTTCGAATCCGCTGGCGAATACGCCAGCGGTGTTCGACGATGAGTAGCGAGCCGCTACGCGGCTCGGAAACGCGAGCGGTCCCAGTTGGCCGCCCCTGCGCGTGCTCAGGGGGTGGTCAACGATGACTGACCACCGACGCACACTCACACTCACGGCGGTGCTTTCGGCGCTCATCGTCGTCTCGACGGTGGCCGCGCCGATGGTGAGCGCCCGGCCAGCACACGAAATCCCAGTTTCGGAGGTATCGACGGCCGACCTCGCCGAACCGAACGCCGACGGCTGGGCGGAGGTCCCGGCCTCGGACGTACCGCTTGCGAGCGCCCCGAGTAGCGTCCCGAACGCCGACGAGACATCCGTCGAGACAGTCGACGTGCAGGCGGCTCGCACTGACGAGCGACTGTACGTCCGCCTGGAGTGGCACGACGCGACCCGAGACATGAACGCCAGCGCCGCACGGGAGTTCGCCGACGCGGTCGCGGTCCAGTTCCCGGCGAACACGAGTTCCCGGCCGCCGATAGCGATGGGCGGGCCGGACAACCGGGTCAACGTCTGGTACTGGAGCGGGTCGACCGGAACGCAGGAACTGCTGGCCGGCGGCGCTGGCTCGACGACGGCGTTCGAGAACCCAACCGTGCAGGCGAACGCGAGTCACAGCGGCACCGGCGGCAACGCCACCTGGACGGTGGTCTACTCGCGCCAGCTTGACGCACCGAGTGAGAACCGGACCGACCTGCGAACTGACGGCGACCTCGACGTTGCCTTTGCCGTCTGGAACGGCTCTAACGGCGAGCGCTCCGGCCAGAAAGCCGTCAGCGAGTGGCACTACTACCCGTTCAGCGGCGGCCCGCAGGGCCCGCCCTACGAGACGCTGCTGTGGAGCCTCGCCGGGGTCGCCATCGTCGCTGTCGTCGGCGTCACCAGCTTCGGCATCTACCGCACGCGGGGGGCCGAGTGATGGCGACGACGCCCACTGACCCCATGGACGACCTCGACGAGGACGCCGCCGCCCGGGGTGCGGTGTACGCGACGCTCGCCACGGCGTTCGAGTACCCCGAGGAGTCGTTCCACAGCGCGGCGGCCGACGGGACGCTGGAGGCCGACCTCGGAGCCAGCCTCGACCGGACGGGCCTTGACGTGCCCATCCCGTCGCTGACCACCGACGACGACTACGAGACGCTCGCGGCCCGCTACAACGACATCTTCGAACTCGGCTACAGCGAGTACACGGACCGGACCGACGGCTCGCTCGAAGCGGAGGGACCGCCGGTCCCGCTGTACGAGTCCAAGTACCGGCCGGACCATTCCTGGAACGACGTGAACCTCGACTTATCGCGTGCCTACAGTCACTATGGCCTCGAAATCGACCAGGACCAGCGGGACAACCACGACGCGCTGACCTACGAACTGGAGTTCGCGGGCTACCTGGCCCGGCGGGAAGCCGCCGTCGGCGAGGACGCCGCCCTCGCTCGGCTGGACTTCCACGACCGCCATCTTGGCCACGCGGCCGCAGGCGTCGCAGACAGACTGGCTGACGAACCGGGAACGGAGATCTACGGCGGCTTCGGCGAACTGCTGGAGGCGTTCGTCCGAGCCGACCGCAACGACCTCGCGGCACGGCTGGAGGGCCAGCGATGACGGCGGCGCTACAGCAGCGAGTCAGACCGCTGCTACACGGCGGAAGCCATTCGCTGGCGGACGTCGCAGTCGGCGCTGCGGCCGTCGCGGTCGCTGCTCAGTACCTCGCCGTCCTGTTCGTCAACGCGCCCGGATACGCTGGCGTTCCGGTCTCGCCCGGCCTGGCGACAGGCGTGTCCACGGCCGTCGTCGCCGCCGCGGCTATCGCCGTCGCCGTCACCGACGCCGACCCGCTCACCGGCATCGGGCTGCTGTTCGTCGGCGTGTTCGGCCTGCTGTCGCTGCTCAGTAGCGCAGCCGCGCTCCCGGCGGCCGCCGCAATCGTCCTCGGGACGGCGACCGTCGCCGCCGTCGCGGGCCGGCGGCTGGACCTCGTTTCGGCCGCCGCGGTCGCCCTGCTCGTCGCGGCGCTGAGCGTCGGCCTGGCGAGCGGCGTCGGCGGCTGGACAGGCCTCCGACCAGTAGCCTCAACCGTGGCGCTGCTCGGCATCGCGTCGACACCGGCGTTCGCCGCGACCGATTGGCGCTCGCTGTCGACGGCGGACTGGGGCGCAGTAATCGGCGGCCTCGCCGCCTTCGCCGTCGTTCTGAGCGTCGGTCGGGCCGTCCCGTTCGTTACGGGCGCGGTCACGCTCACGGGCACCGGCGTCGTCGGAACGAGTCTGCCGGTCATCGCACTGGCCGCTGCCGGTGCGGTGACGACGGCCAGCGCCGCGAGTCGAACGCGGCGGTGGCCGCTACTCGCCGGCGTTGCACTGGTCGCGTTCGCCGGCGTCCCGGCGTCGCTCCCGCGCGCGCTCCCGTTCGCGCTCGGCATCGCCGCGCTCACCGCACAGGAGGGGAGACGATGACTGGTTGTCACGACGACGACGAGTTCGAGAAGCACCTCGAAGAGGACCCGGACCCGCAACTGGACCCCGAGCGCAGTCCGGGCCTGCACACCGACATCGAAGCGCTGGAGGACATCGAGGTGAGCCGTGAAGACGTGACCATCGGCGAGGCCACACCCGAGGAACTGGCCGCCAGCGACACCGAACCCGTCGAGGGCGACGCGGTGGCGTCGCTGCTGTCCGATATCGAACACGGCGAGAAGACCGACCGCCGGCGCGCCGCCCTCGAACTCAAAGACCGCGCGTCCACCGACGAAATCGTGGCGGCCCTGGCCCGCGCTGCGACGACCGACGACGACAGCGACGTGCGCCAGTTCGCCGTCGAGGCGCTGACGGCACACGGCGGCGAGCGGGCCGCAGCGGTGGCGGTGGAACTGCTCGACGACCCCGACCCGTGGGTCCGGGCCGAAGCCGTCGTGACGCTCGACAACGTCGACCGCGAGGCCCACGAGGACGATATCGCGGCCGCAATCGACGACGACCACCACGCGGTCCGGCGCAACGCGGCTATCTCGCTGTTCAAACTCCGCGGCGAGGCGATGGCCGACCTGCTGTTGGAACAGAGCCACGACGACAGCGAGCGGGTCCGCGAGTGGGCCGCCCACATGCTCGGCGGCGTCGACGAGGACCGCGCCCGCGAGCGACTGCGCGAACTAACTGACGACCCGGCCACCGTGGTTCGCCAGACCGCCGAACGGTCGCTCGACGTGGACCCCGGACGGTTCCGCCGGCAGTTCGGCGGCGCGCTGGAGAACGACGCGCGACTACTGCCCGGCGAAGACAGACTCAATCGGATGCCCGACCTCTGACGATGACTGACGGAACGCCCACTACACTGACCGACCGTATCGAAGCCGCACTGCGAGACGTGCGCGACCCGAACGCTGACCTCTCCGTGTTCGACGCAGGGTTCGTCGAGAACATCGACGCAGCCGACGGCGAGGTGACAATCGAAGCCGACCTGACCGCGCTGGACGGGCAGACGAGCACGCAGGTCGTCCAAGCGATGCTCCACGCGGTCGACGACGTGGACGGCGTCGACAGCGTCCACGTCGAACGGACGACGCCCACGGGTGAGGGCAACGCCGGCGTCGAGTCCTTCGACCGCGTCGTCGCCGTCGCCAGCGCGAAGGGCGGCGTCGGCAAGTCGACGGTGGCCACGCATCTCGCCTGTGCGCTGGCCGCCGACAACGACGTGGCGCTGTTCGACGCCGACATCCACGGCCCGAACGTCCCCGAGTTGCTGGACGTGAGCGGCCCGGTCCACTCCAGCGAGGAGGGCGACCCGCTTCCGGTCCGTGCGGGCGACATGGACGTGATGAGCGTCGGCCTGATGGAAAGCGGCGCGCCGCTGGCCTGGCGCGGGGCAATGGCCCACGACGCGCTCAACGACCTCTTCGAGAACACCGCCTGGCGAAACGACGACGTGCTGGTGCTGGACCTGCCGCCGGGAACGGGTGACGTGGTGCTGACGACGCTACAGGAGGTCCCGGTCGACGGCGTGGTCGTCGTGACGACGCCGTTTCACGCGAGCGTCAGCGACACCAGCCGAACCGTCGAACTGTTCCGCGACAACGACGTGCCGGTGCTGGGAACCGTCGTCAACATGGCCGAGTACGTCTGTGACTGCTGTGGCGAGCCGAACGACCTGTTCACTGGTGACGCGCTTTTGGACCTCGGTGCGGCGGTGCTGGCCGAACTCCCGTTCTCGCACGACCTGCAGGGGACGCCAGCACCCGGCAGCGTGCCCGACGCTGTCGGCAGTTTGGGGGACGCCGTCGAGTCCGCCCTCGACACCGCCGGCGAAGTAGGCGTCGACCCGACCGCCGATATCCGGGGTTTGCAACCACAAGAGCGCAAAGACCGGGTTCGCGAACGGTTCACCGCGCTGGACAGCGGCGAGCCGTTCGTCCTCGTCAGCGACCGCGACCCGACCCCCGTCGGACAGTTCCTGGGCCGGCTTGCGGAGGCGCCACGTGAGGCCTTCGACCCGTTCGAAGTCCGTCGGGAAACGCCCGAGGCTTGGGTGCTGGAGACAGCCAAGCCGTAGGTATAGTCGCTGGCAGTAAGCAGTGACAAATAGTATCACGCCGCCAGCGCAGGTCTAAAGGCATAATTGTCCGCACCCATAGTAGTACGGTAATGACCGCTATACTCGTGGCGGCGGGCCGACTCGCTCGCGGTCGCATACGTGTCAGGTCCCAGTGGGCCGGAGGGGGAACGTGACCGACGCGTTTGCGGTGATGAACGCTATCGGACTGGTCGGGTTCGCATTCGTCGGCGCAGCGAAAGCCATCGAAGAGCGCTACGACGTGTTCGGCGTCACGGTCGTCGGCGTGATGACGGCACTGGGTGGCGGGACGACGCGGGACCTGCTGTTGAACAGGGTTCCGAACTCCCTGCAGTCACCCGGCGAAGTCGCCCTGTCGCTGCTTGGTGTCACCGCCGCTGTGCTGTTCGTGCATTTCCTCGATGACGGCCACCAGCATCCGGTCGTCCTGACGGCCGACGCCATCGGGCTGGCGGCGTTCACTACCACCGGAGCGTTGCTTGGTCAGCAGGCCGGCCTCCCGGTGTTTGCCGTCGTCGCGCTGGCGACGGTCAACGCGGCCGGCGGCGGCGCGATATCGGACCTGCTGTTGGGCCGAACGCCCTTTATCCTCCGTGAGGATTTCTATGCGTCCTGTGCTGTTATCGGCGGCCTCGCCTTCTGGGCGCTGGCACAGATTGGCGTGAGCGTCAGCGTAGCATCGGCCGGGTGCGCACTCGCAGTGCTGCTGGCCCGAGGACTGGGCATCGGCCGCGGGTGGTCACTGCCGACGGTACAGGCGTGGGAGCGACGCGACGCGCAGTAGGACGGCGTTATTTCTCGTTCGGCCACCATCTGAGCGTGAGCGCGACCGACTGGTCCAGACCGAACACGTCCGACGAACGGTCGACAGTCGCGGTTTCCGGGCAGTCGATGTCGGTACGCTCGTCGGCGATTTCGACGGTGATTGTCCCCTGTCCTTGCTGAAAACGGTGGCAAGTGTCTCAAGTTCGGCCAGCAGCGCCTCGCGGGACATCATCGTTGTCCGGATGGTGTTTTGCTGGGAATGTTCGCCAACGACAGGGTCGATATCCACGTCCGCAGAGCGGTTCGAGAGGACGGCGTTGATGGCCGCCCCGAGCAGTATCACCAGCCCGATGATGTACAGCCAGCTCAGCAGGACGAGGATGCTGGCGATGATGTTCCCGCCCGTCGAACCGGATTTGAACGCCGTGAAGAGAACCTGCGCGACGGTAAGTCCGATTGCGGCAAACGCGACACCGGGAACAACTTCAAGCGGTGAAACGTCCGTGTCCGGGAAAATGTAGTACATTGGATAGAAGACAACGAACAATCCGGCGGCCCGGACCAGCCCGCTGGCGACTGTCCACAGCGGTCCACTTCCGGTCTCGGGCAGGACGCTGCCGAGCGCGCTGGCGCTGAGTATCGCCACTGCGACGGTCACGAGCAGTACCAGCCCGTCGCCGAGCTGGTCGAGGAAGGTGTTCGACGCGCCCGTCTCGTAGATGTCGGAGAAGGCCGTGTCAAGCCCCCGGAAGATTCGCAGCGAGCCCCAGAGAAGAAAGCCCACGCCCAGCGCCGACACGGACGCGTCGGCCTCGGTCAGTCCCTGCTGGATGATGCCGCTTGCCAGTGTGGTCAGAACAACCTCCATGATGCCGACGATGGAGGCCCGTAGCGTGACGTTCTCCGTTCGCTGGACGAAGGTCAACACCAGCAATAACAGCGGAAGAATCGACAGGAACGCGTGGTAGGCTATCGAGCCAGCCATGAACGTGAGCCGTTCCGCCCTGATTTCGTGAACGAGAGCGCGCAGAACCTCCTCCGTACGGGCGCGACTGAAACGCATACGCGGAATTCGACGCCGAGAAGCAAATAGACGCCGCCGTAGCGGACGCTCCCCGACGCCGCCGGCGAGGCGGGCGTCGGTCCAACCGCCGATAGGTGCGGTTTGTCACCCCAGAACCGGTCTGTCACGACCCCAAGTGAGAATACCAGTTCTGTGGGGTGACCACCCGTAGAGAACGCGTCTAGTCGCCGCTACAAATCCGGGGAGCGCCCCGAAGCGTCACTACTGATGTATGACCTCTCGGGTCGTCGTTGCCAGCGACGCGTAGAACGGTTCCCGTGTTTCTGTCTCGACTTGCCTGAGGAACTCGTCAGTCCAAGCAGCGAGGTGCTCCTCGAAGAACTGGTCAAGCTGGTCGTCGAAGCCCGCTTCTGCCAGATAGGCAGCGAACTCCAGTTCCGTGGCGATATGGTCCGGGAGGTCCGAATAGGCAGCCGCGGGCTGGACGCCGAACTCTCTGTACCAGCGCACGACAGCCATCGTGGCTGGTCCCTTAACCGGGCCGAGTGCATCTGGGTCTTCGCCGTCGCGATAGACGCTCTCGTAGGGCGGACATGGCGGTCCCGCTGGACCGATGAACAGTCGGGTGTACTCGGTCCTGAGACGATGTCGGTCAGCCGAGCCGAGGTCACCGACCACCGGAGCCAACTCACCGGCTTCAATGGCTTCGGTCAGTTGCTCGGTCGGTTCTCGCCAACATTCGGCGAGGACAGCGTAGGTCGCCGCGGCGTCCGACCGAAACCCATCGCTCCCGATGTCGTGCTCAGGAGATCGCTCACGTGTGGTGGAGGTGTCAGTCTGTCCAGTCATTGTCGTTCCTGTGTGCCGCCATCAGTTGCATACTGTCCGTCGACTCGCTGAATCGGGACGTACTTGAGGCCGAGCGTGACGATGAGCGCGCCGAAGGCGACGATACCGAGAGTGACAACCACCTCGACCAGCGTCGGGGTGTAGGCTCCGGCAGTCGCCCAGATGCCGGTCGTGATGCCGGCATACTCGCCACCGAGCGAGATGCCCGGTGGGAGGTTGATGTTAGCGACCTCGTATCCCGTAAACACCAGACGGATGCCTTCGAACATTGTGCCAAAGACCGCGAGAAGGCTCGCGGTGAAGATGACCGACACGCGCTTTCGCAGCGATGGAATCATCAGCATGACAAGCGGGACTGCCCCGCCGACGACAGTCCAGAGCCAGAAGTAGACGGACTCGCCGATGAGGAAGCTCTCTGTGATGGCCCAGAACTCGAAGTGGTTCGCCCAGGCGTGGGGCAGTCGTTCGGCCGCAAGCAGGTACACCACGTGAAGCGCGAGGAAGATACCGAGTAGCTTGCCGAGGCTCGTGAGTTCCTCGCGGTTGACTTCGTAGTTCGTGAGCCGGTCTGCGAGGATCGACACGACCAGCAACAATCCGAGTCCGGAGACGAGTGCCTTGGCGATGAACACCGGTGCGACAAGGGGGCTGAACCAGTCGCCACGTCCGATCTGCGTCGCGAAAATCCACCCGGTCACCGAGTGAAGGGCGACTGCAGTCGGGAGTGCGAGTGCCGCGGTCCAGAACATGAGCGTGCGGTCACGCTCGCGTCCGGGGTCGGTATCAGCAACACCCAGTGCGAGTCGCGACCCGCGAGCGGCCAGGTCGCGGCGGGTCAGCAGCCACAGATACCAGAGGTTTAGCACGCCATAGAGGATGACGATACCGAAGTCCCACACCATCGGCGAGCGGAAGTCCGGCGAGGTGAAAAACTGGTAGAGTCGCTCGGGCCGCCCGATGTCTGGGAGGATGAGCAGGCCTGCGACGGTGATACAGGCGAGGCTGACCAGCACGCCGAGCCGTGCGAACCCCTCGTAGCGGTGTGAATGGAAGAACTTCGGAGCACTGGAGATGATGAGTCCCCCGGCAGACAGCCCGACGAACAGGACGAACATCATGATATACAGTCCCCACGAGAAGACGTTGCGCATCCCCGTGGCGACCAGCCCCGTGGTGAGTTGGTAGCCCCAGGCTGCCAGTCCAGCGACCATGAGGGCTGCGAGCAGACCGAGCCACAGCCGTCCTTTCGTCCCGAAGGCCGGGATTGCGATCCGTGACGAGTCAGCGGCCATCAGTCATCACCTCCGGACCCCACTGCCGGGACGTGTGGAGCGGCATCACCCTCGATGGAGTGGGGGCTCCCACCCGAGTCGCTACTGTCGCTTCCGTCGGCGTCAGACGGCACGTCCTCGGCTCCATCGGACCACGGAGAAACATCGTCGAGTTCGCTCTCCATTTTATCCGACGTTTGCGGCCGGCCGGGACTCATCTCGCCGCTGATGTAGTGCGTCTTCGGGTTCGTCCCGCGGTCTTCGAGGAGCTGGTCCGTCTCGTACTCGTTGATGTACTTCGAGACGGTACTCCCCTCGTCGTCGAGGTCGCCGAAGATGCGTGCGTCGGCCGGGCAGTTGACGACACAGGCCGGGTCGAGTCCCTCGTCGACGCGGTGGCTACAGAACGTACACTTCTCGACGACGCCCTGTGGCCGGGCGGCAACGTCGCCCGTCCCCTCCTCGGGCATCTGCTCGGGTTCATCCCAGTTGAACACCCGTGCGTTGTACGGGCAGGCCGCCATACAGTAGCGACAGCCGATGCACTTGTCGTAGTCGATTTCGACGATTCCGTCGTCCCGGGTGTACGTCGCGTTGACCGGACAGACCTTCACGCAGGGCGCGTTTTCGCAGTGTTGGCACGCCGTCGGCTGGTACTCCATGTCCAGCGAGCCACTGCCGCCGTCTTCGGGATAGCCACCGGACGGGGTGTCCATCTTGTCGCCGCCCTCCGTGAGGACGCGGTTCCAGAACTGTCCCATCGGGACGTTGTTCTCCTGTTTACATGACACTGCGCATGCCTGACAGCCGATACACCGCTCCTGGTCGATTACGAGGCCATAGTTCGTCATCGTTAGTCACCTCCCACACGTGATGTTTCAGCGACAGTTCCACGCGGGTTGTCCGTTTCGTACTTCTCCGTGTCAAGGTCGTCAGGAGCCGGCTCGACGGCGACACGGACATCGTAGAACGACATTGTCTGGCCGACTTCGCTGACCTCGTTGTGCGTGAGGTCGTTGTGGTGACCCTTGAGGTAGTCACGCGACCACCATCCCTGGTCAGTGTTTACCAGCCCCGGCTGGAA
>NZ_JAAOHT010000093.1:0-12781 GCF_011440255.1 Haloarcula sp. JP-Z28
GTCTAAACTCGTGCAACTAGCATGGCTAAATCGGACTCCGATAGCAATGGCCTCCGGCAGGATCAACCGGAATGTGCTGATATACATCAGCGGCGGAAGTGGTTGCACTCCGTCGGAAGCTAACACACTGGTTCCTACACCAGTGTTGACTACTGCATGGGTCCGTGGGCTCACATCAGATTCCATCTTAACGGCGGACCGCAGGGGTGGAATCCTCATAGGGTGGATCTCGCAGGCCCCAGAGGGGAAGGCGAGATCCTCTCGTAGCTCAAGCCGACCCAGGTGGTCGACCGAGCGTGTCGACCCGGGCTCGCTTCCCGGTGCGACCTTCGCATTAGTTCAGAAGACGGGGGAACATATAAATGAATCGTCTCACACCCGCCCTGTATAGGACACACACGACGCATACGTAACGTGATGGCGTGACACGCATAATCGCAAGACAGCGCCAGTCTGTCTATCATCCAATGTGTATTTGTTCTTGAATCCTGACATGGGGTTCAATGACCGGAGGTCAGAAAGCCATTATATATCAATTGGAAGGGGTACAGACCTGACGGTAGACAGTCGTAGTATACCAGACACTATGACGAAACAGGCGTCAGGAGACGCAGGAAGACAGCAGTCAGAACAGGGGCCCGCCGGGGTTGTGATAGAGAACTATCTCAGGTCGTTGTGAACCAGGACGCGGGTACAGTGGTAAAATTAGGCGGTCAGCGAGTCAATGTGGCCTTCCGAACGGAGCTGGTCGGCGTCTTGCCCCTTGTAGCGCCATTCGATGTTGGCCTTCTCGTCTTGCCAGTCCCACGGTTCGGCGAGAACGATGTCATCCTCGTTAATCCAGGTCCGGAACTTCATCCGACCTGGAATCCGGCCGAGTCGGGTTTCGCCGTCCTCACAGCGAATGCGGACGTGGTTCCCGCCAAGGTGCTCTGTTACCACTGCAAACATCTCGTCGTTTGTAGGCATGCGGAGATTCCGCCGCCCTGAATCGTCGCTCACAGCATAAATACGGTCGCCTCCCGTATAAGTCGTTTGAGAGGCGGGATAGCGTGTACCATGGATCCGACACAACGGCCGTACCACGGCAAGAGCTGACCAATAGCTATCGGAAGCAGTGAAACGATAAGAACGGACTGGCGACAGTGCGTTGATTCAGTCGGCAGTCAGGGCCTGTGGCTCGTCGGCTTCCTCGGCCATCGCATCCGTCAGTCCGGACGCGAGCGCAAAGACCCCTTCTTTGTGGTCTGTCTTCGATTTGTGGATTGATGTCGGTTTGACACCAAGGTCAGCGTAGAGATCGTGCTCAACGCTTGTGTCCGCCTCGTGCTCGTAGTGGTGTTGTACCTGTGCGAGAAGACTGTGAAGGTGAATGAGTTCTTGCTTCTTCATTAGTATCCAATCTTATGGAGTGAAGGGTAATAGTACTACCTTGCCAATGACCCACACGTAATGCTCATTCGGATGCAACACTCACCAATCTCAGTTGCAAAAATAGAGCTGTTTACCGGCGCAGTACCGTTTACCTCTTGTGCTTTCGGTTACAGATGGTAATATTCTTCTTTCAGGCCCTAATATTAAATGTAACGGCGGAAACTTTGTCGTGTCAATTATCACTCAATACTGGTTAACGGAATTGAGTGGGCTACTGACCTGCGAAGCGCTCTCAATCATGAAAAACCACGACAATATATTAGTTATCGAACACTTCATGACTGCTGAGCACGTACCTATAGTCGTAATGAACTGGAAGCACCCACGAGACAAGACTGCGGCTATGGCGAAACAAGAAGAAGCAAATAGCGGGACGGAGTGGTCATTCATCGCGGCGCTGATGACTGCTGCATAACGGCTTTCCCACCGCTCAGGACTGAAATCCCATAGCGACAGATCTATGCACCGCGTACAGAGGCCGTTAGGTAACGGTACGGATATCAACCGTTGTGTTGTGGACGACAGCGCGGCTGATGCCTGTACACTGGTACGTGTGTGGTTCCGAGTGGCCCGACCAGTTTGGTAGTTCCTGCTCAAATAGACGGTGCCACGCATCCGGGTACGCAGTCTCCGAGACGTTGATCAAGACGGTTGTCGCGGACGGTGGCTTGCCAGCCTGGGGCGAAACGAGCGTCTTATTCTGGACAGCAGTCTCGATTGTGACGCGACTCGACGAGGAGAAGTCCGTCTGTCCGTCAAGCGAAAGGACGGAGAGGTATGCACTGCCGCTATCAGGGGTACACCGGAAACTGGGTTTCCGTGAGACGACCAGTCCCTCCTGCTGGACCCGATACACTGCACCGCTGGTGTAGACGATATCCGTCTCGGAGTCAGTCTCCCGGACGAACGCTCCGGTCGAGATATTCGTTGCCCGTCCGTCAACAGTTACGTTCAGCGTTGACGACCGGATGGAGAGCCCGTGGCCCTGGAGTTTCATACTCGTGGTCCGTCGTGGGGCATCGCCCTGGATGTGGTCATCTGTAGTCTCCGCGAACCCGATCATCGACGTTTCGGCGACATCAGTTGTTGCCCCCTGTTGGATAGCGTCGAACGCACCGAGCCCACCGAGCGTCACCAGCGCAATGCCAGTGATGATGATACTGAACGTAAGCGTAAACGCAAGCAGATCGGACACGCCACGGTCGTGACTATCTGGGATAGACAGTGTCGATGTCATCCGCGTGTCACCTCCATGCAGTCGGCCGTCGCATTGTACGAGACGGCTAGTGGCCCGCTGGAAACGACAGATGGGCAGACATTAGTTTCATTTTCGAATCGGACGACAGCGTACCGATTCAGTCCTGATGCATTCACGTACACGCGTGTGCGCGAGGTATCTGGAGAGACCTCGACATTGTACGACTGGTCAGCGATCCGCTCCGGATACGTCGCACGAAACGACACCGTCGAATTGAGGCTCTCAGTGTTGAACGCATCCAGACGAACCAGGTCGCGCGCGATACCATCGCCGACGTTCTCTAGGGCTTCTTCGGTCACTCGCTCACGCTGTGAATCGACCATCTGGCTCCCGCCGATGAGGAGACCAGTCACCAGCAGCGACGTGATACCGATAGTGAGCGCCTGCGTGACTGCAGGTGAGACGCCACGGCTGTCGGACAGGAGACGGTCGAGGCTCATCCGTCGTCCACCTCCACAAGGACTGTTCGGTTGTAGCTCGCAGATGGTGTGTCATAGGTCAAGTCGACAGCAGGAACGACGGGATACGGTGCGGTGTCTCCGGAATCGTAGCTCGTGCCTGGGAAGTTACCGATGGCCGCGAAGCGGTAAGTACCACGTGCGCGGTTTCCCTTCTCAATGCTGACAGTGTACGGTGCGTCGAGTGTTTCAGTAAACGCCGGGAATGTTCCGGGCGTCCCGCCGATGTCACAGGTCCCGGCGAGGAGGTCGACATCGGCGTCACCGGCCCCTGAACAGGTAGTCGTCGATCCGGAAGGTGGGGTGACCGCCACCTCCTTATTGCCGGGTTCTGTCACGACCATCTTCCAAGTATCCCCACTGTCGCCTTCCACTTTGACAATAAATTCTCGCCCCACTCCAGGGATACGGGTCACTGTCAGATTGAATACGACAGCGCGGTCCACGCTTCGAGCGATATCCCAGTCAACGTTTGATCCCGTACCGCCGGGTCGATTGAACCGAGATGAGGACGTTTGGTTCACTTCGGTTCCATTCGACGCCGACTCGTTCAGCGTCGCGTTCAGATAGGCCCCACCGCTGCCTCCGGCGACGCGATTGTGCGTCTCCGTATAGTTCTGAAGCGCGTACTCATATTGCTCCTCGAATCCATCGAGGTCATCGCCCCGCGTTTCGGCCGCAAGCCGTCCGAGATCACGTTCAACGGAGGCTTCGCGGTCAGCCGACCGTTCAATAGTATCCGCACTGCCGGTGGTCGTGATGCCGTCAGTGACAGCGAGACTGTGGGCAAACAGTATCGTACTGAACACGACGATAGCGATGGCGACGCCACCGATCAACAGCAGTTGTCCGCGCTCGTTGGCTACCATACGACCAGACGCACCTCCACAACGTTGTAGACGATAGAGTCAGGCTTCGCGTCGGGAGCAAAATACCCGCCGACCGCCGAGAGAGGCGGGCCGGTACCGCTGCAGTCGCCGATTCGGGCGGGCATATTGTCGGTCAGGGTCACCGTTTCGGTTGCGACAGCTGCATCAGCCGGCCGCTCAGCGACGTTCTCATCTGATTCCTGCGAGGCAAGAACTGTCTGGCGCACGCCTGAATCCGAGTAACTGAAGTAGAGATTGTACTGTTCTCCCTGACGGTCGAAAGTACGGTTCAACATCCGCTCGAACTCGGTTGAGCTGCCCGTCTGGTTACCGTTGAGTGTCGGTGTGCCGACGCTGTAACACGCCGTCGCGTTGTGCAGCGCGCCGGTTTCTGCCGCCAGTGATAGCGTGTCGCTTGCGCGGGTTTCCAGTGCCGCGGTTCGTTGCTGGGCGCCGGTCTGGAACGGGCCGGTGTCGACTGCCGACAGGCCGTAGACGGTCGCTGTCACAACGACGATGGCCGCGAGAACGCCTTCCAGCGTGTAGGCTTGGCCGCGCATCGTTACCACACCCTCACAATGAGCCAGCAGACCGGGTCGCACTGGCCGGTTGCGTTGGTCAGTTTCACCACACGGGACGTCGTCGCAACATTGTCTCTGTTGGCGACATCGGGCCCCCAAGCGAGCCGCTGGTCGTGGTCATCAACTGCCGGGTCGCGTGTTCCTACTTCAAGCGATGATGCGTTGACCACCGTTACGTTCACCCGCGGGTTCACGCGACGTTCCGTCGCGACATCGAGTCCAGCGTTGGTCTTGAGGGTATCGAGTTCGGAACTGTCCATGTTGAGGGACTCGTTGATCCCACCGCTCGCGTTGTATCGAATGAGGTTCCGCGTCCCCTCAACCGAATGGTTTTCGACGAGGTACGTTGCCGCCCTGTCCGCAATTGGTTGGTTACGCTGTACGTCTGGGGATTCGTACACACCGACCGCACTACCCTGTACGAAGGCCAATACCCCGATTATCGTCACGAGCAGGACACTCACCCCCACGGCGAAGTCCTGCGGTGTTTGTGCTCTTGAATCCATATCCCACACACCCTATTTTCTGTCTGATACGTCCGCTGTCGAACCGCGAGTGAGGCGCTAACCCACGGCGATCCACACCACCAGTGCAATCGTCGACAGGACGACTGCAAACTTGACGCCTGCGACGAGCTTCACTTCCCGAATGTAGCCGGCGATAAACGACGACAGCAACGCCTGCAGCGTCACTGCGTGGAAGAACAGCATCGACAGCAGTTCCGTGTCGACGCTGCCGCCGAAGCCGCCACCGGGCGCGCTCGAACTGCTTGACCCGGAGGCCTGCGTCGCCAGCCCCGACATCACATCAAGGAACTGTGTCTTTAGCAACGCCATCACGCCGAGCAGCGTCAGGTAGGTCATCAGGATGATGACCGTCTGCATCCGCGTCCGGGATTTGCGCTCCCGTTCGATGTCGTCCTGATTCTCCGAGGCCTGCGCGGCCGTCGAGAGCACGTCCTGAATCTGGCTGGAGGCTTCCTGTGCCTCCGCGATGAGCTTGACCGTCCGCGCCAGTCGTGGGACGTTGTACTTGTTGTTGAATTCTCGAAGCGCGTCTTTCAGGCTCGTTCCGTAGTTGACCTTTGCGTGGATGGTCTCGAACTCGTCGGAAAGCTTTCCGGAAGACGTCTCGGAGACCACCTTGACCGACTCTAGCAACGTCATCCCGGTGTCGTTGGCCGATGCAAGCTTCCGGAGGTTTTCCGAGAGTTTCCCGATGATTGCCTTCCGCGAGCGCTGGTTCCACTCGTAGAAGATCATCAGCGGGATGAAGTTGAGGTACATCGGGACGTACACCCAGAAGAACGTCGAACGAACCGGGACAGCGATCATCCCGTCTAGCGATAACGGGGCCCAGCCGATGACGATAGCCGCGACAACAGCGAGAATTGACAGTGGAACCGTCAGCCACAGCACCAACAGGGGATGGTCACGGAAGAACAGGTCAGGCCGTGTGAGGATGGCGAGAAGTTCGTGAGTTCCCTCCCGACTCTTGATCCGGTCGAAGACGCTGTAGGTCCCCGTGTAGCTCTCGATGAGCCCGAGGTTGAACACGCCGACGCCCTCATCGACGACGAGTTCCTTCTCGCCGGGGCTCGAGCGCAGATACCCGTCCCCGATTGAGTCCTGCGTGACAGTCGAGACGAGGACGAGAAAGCCCAGGCCGGTCAGGGGAATCAACCCGTACACAGTCCCATAAATAAGCGACTGCTGTGCGTTCCCCATCATCGACATGATGACCAGAATGATAATGAGAAGCAGTGGAAACAGCGAGAGCGTCATGTACATCTCGCCGAACAGCTCCAGCGTCTCCAGCATCTTCTCCTGTTCCTGCCGGGCGGTTCGCATGTGCTTTTCCTTCTGGTCTTCGAGGAAAGAGGTCATGTCACCGCCGGAATTGATGATAGAAAGCATATCCGTCAGGAACTGTGACAGTTCGTCCGACGGAGTCTGCAGCGCCTGGTTCCGGACAGCGGTCCGGTAGTCGGTATCGAAATACTCCGTCTCCAGTACGATAGACTGGAACTCTTTTGCGACTTCACCGTACGTGTCTTCGGCTTTCCCCATCGACTGCAGGATTTCGAGTTGGTTGAGCCCACCCACGGACAGCGCATACATGAACGAAATTGAGTCGGACAACAAGACGTTGATTTCGCGCTCACGCGCGCTCGAACGGAAATACGGAATCGAGACCAGCGACCCGAAGCCGATACCGAACCCGATGGCACCGAAGACGAAGCCGGTCACGATGACGAGGAAGGGGAGTTTCAGCACGGCGAGAATCTCTGAGACACTCTCAGACACTGGAATCCCGATGAGCGTCGGCGCTTCTCCACTGGCAAACAACAACTGGACCAGCAGATACCCGAGGAACGTGCCGACGAGCCACAGCGCTAGACCCGCGATGACACCGACCGCGAGTGCGCGTGCGAGGAACATCTCTACGTTGTCGGCCATCCGGGCCTCCGCGAGTTTGTTCTCGACACTGCTGACGAAGTCGCCCTCGTCGTCGAACACCATCTGGTACGCCGGGTAGAACGTGTCGCCGAGCGCACCGCCGCTGCCGACCTGTTGCTGACCCGGTGTGTCGAGGCTCATTCGCTATCTGCCTCCGCACCGGCCTTCGGAACGAACTGACCGAAGTCGATGCTGTCTTCGTCAGCGCTCTCCTCGGAATCGTCCATCAACGCTGAGACAATGTCCGGCGTTTCGCGGCTCTTGTAGGTGTTAAACAGTGGCTGGGCGTTGTCAAGCACCTGCTTTGTCTCCTCGACCATTTCCGGCGGCGCGTCCGGCCGGGGCACCATTTCCTCTTTTTCCGGGTCGATATCGATCTTGACAGATTCCATCTCTCGGAGGTCCTCGAGTGACAGTTCGAGCTGGTCGTTGGCGATGAGCGTGAGGATGGTGTCGGGGTCATTAATAAACGCCTGGATGGTCGCCGCAACCTGCGTGTAGGTGTTGAGCCCCTTCTCGATGAGATATGCGAGGACGACTTTGCGCTTGAACAGCTCTTCGTCGAGTTTTTCTTGGGTCCACCCACGGTCGAACTTGATCTCTTCAAGCGTGTTCGAGTTCCCCATCTGGATGTACTCATCCGTCTCGGCGCGCCACTCGTACACGTCCCGGACGTTGATCTCATCGTTCTCCGCGGAGTACTCGTTAATTTCGGTCAGGGACTTGTTTCGGCGAACCTTGTTGCCGTCGACCCGCGTCTGGGTCTGAATCGACACCAGATCAAGCGCGGTAAACAGCGTCTTCGAGACGTTGATCGGTTCGGTGGTGAACCGCTTGATGACCTCACCGACCGAGTCGGCGTGGAACGTGGTGTAGGTGGTGTGCCCGGTCGACATGACCTGGAACAGCGTCCGGCCTTCCTCGCCACGGATCTCACCCATGACGATGTAGTCAGGGCGCTGACGGAGTGCGGCCTCAAGCAGGTCGAACTCGTCGACGTCGCCCTTGTCATCTTCACCAAAGGAAGGGCGCGTAACGCTTGCCACCCAGTTTCGCTGTGGCAGTTCGACCTCACGCGTGTCCTCGATGGAGACGATCTTGGAGTTCGATGGGATGAACAGCGAGACGGCGTTCAGGCTTGTCGTCTTCCCCGAGGCAGTACCGCCGGCGAAGATGAGGCTCTTGTTGTTCTCGATACAGAGCCAGAGGAACGCCATCTCGTCCAGCGAAAATGTGTTCCAGTTGATGAGGTCGATAGGGGTAAAGGGGACGTCCTTGAACTGCCGGATAGTGTAGTTCGTCCCGTGGTCCGACACTTCCCTACCCAGTGTCAGCTGGGCACGCGACCCGTCCGGGAGCGTCGCATCGACCTGTGGCTGGCGCTTCGAGATACCCTTCCCGGACCGCTGTGCGAGCTTCACGACGAAGTCGTCGAGTTCCCCTTTGCCGTGTTCGACGTTCGAGATGATCTGCTCGTAGTCAGTGTGATAGACGAACACCCGGGAGTTGTACCCGTCACAGGAGATATCTTCCACGTTGATATCGTGTTTGACGCCGTCGATGCGGGCATAGCCGACGAAGTCCCGCTTGAGCATATACAGCAGCTTCTCGACCTGATACTCGTTTAGCTTCGGTTCGTCGTCTTCAAGAATAGCCGGTTCGGGACGTGTCGAAATGCCGGAGAGTTGTCCCGTCGTTTCACTTTGTGTTTCCTCATCCAGCCCGAACAGTTCCTTGACCTGTCCGAGAACGCTCTCTTCACCACGGCTGGAGACTGAGCCGTCGTAGAGGTCATACCGCGAGAGGAGCTGTTCGGCCTCCCGCTGGATGACCTGTGCCCGGTCAGCATCAGTCCCCTGAACGATCACGTCGTCCTCGGAGTACTTGATCGCGGTCTTGAGTTTGCCCGAGAGGAACTCTCGAAGGTCGATCTCAATATCGGTGAGATACGGCTCAATGACGTAGTACTTCTTCTCGTTCTCTTTCCGTGAGTGGAAGATGATAACGCAGGCGTAGGGTTTGTTGACCCAGTACCGTTCCAGTTCGTTGAAATGTGATTTCTTCGACTGGGGAACAGCTTTTTCGAGGTCGTAGCGGTTGACGACGGTCGTGTGGCCGTCCCGTGTCGAGAAGAACTCGTCTTCGTCCAGCTCCGGGTTCACGTCAACGGTGTTTTCATCGACATACTCGTGCAGTTCACTGGCGATGTCTTCAGCGGCGGACAGTTTGTTTTCCGTGTGTTCAGAGTCGAAGTGCAGATACTCACTTGCATCAAACGGAATAACTTCGCCGTCACTGTCACGGGGGAGACTGCCGTCCTCGTAATAGTACTCCTGTTTGAAATGCTCCCACGTGTAGATGTCTTTCGCGACTGGTGTCGTAGTTGGGTCGAGATACTCTTCGAACGGCGCTTGCAGTGTTTTCCCGGCACTCGCCGCGTCTTCGAGTCGCTGACTGAGTTCTCTCGGCTCGAAGCCGAGGTACACGCTCCGGTCGAACCGCCCCCCATCGTGTACCTCTCGCCGGAGATCATCCCACGTGTATTCGCCGACCCGTACAGGCTCGTCAGTCAGATTCCCCCCACTGTTGACCTGTTCTGACTCACCTCCCCCAGTATCATCGATAGCCATTGTTATTTATCTCCCGTTAGGCAGGAAAAAAGTTTATCCCCACCAAATGTCGATGAAAAAGAAGTTCCGGTTGTTCGTATCACGGTCTCCTTACGGTAGTAAGTGGACCATACTGAATGTTTCGCCGATCCTAGTTGTCAATTAAGGAATGACTCAATCCGGGCCATTGCTTCCTTGAGATCGTCGAGACCCGTCGCGTATGACACTCGGAGATGGCCCGACCCGCCCTCCCCGAACGCGGTTCCGGGGACAACCGCGACCCGTTTTTCCTGAAGGAGACTCTCGGCGAACTCACCGGCATCGTCCCAGGGACATTCCGGGAACGCGTAGAACGCTCCGGCCGCCGGGAAGCAGTCCAGCCCCATCTCTTCGAAGCGCGTGAGGACGTACTTCCGCCGGCGGTCGTACTGAGCGGCCATGTCCGTGACCTCGTCGCGGCAGTTGTCGAGCGCCTCGATAGCGGCGTGCTGAGCCGTCGTCGGGGCCGAAAGCATCGAGTACTGATGGATTCGGTTCATCGCCTCGACAGCCTCCGGCGGTGCCATCGCGTATCCCAGTCTGAACCCCGTCATCGCAAAGGCCTTCGAGAAGCCGTTGAACACGACGGTCCGCTCACGCATCCCGGGGAGGGTAGCAATAGACGTGTGGTCGTGTTCGTACGTGAGATCGGCGTAGATCTCGTCGGCGAACACGAGGAGGTCGTTTTCGCGGCAAAAGGCCGCAACATCCGCCATCTCCTCGGCCGTCATCGTCGCTCCGGTCGGATTGTTCGGGAAGCAATATACGAGCGCGTCGGCCTCCGCCGCACCGGACGATTCCAGCACCTCTTGGGTGAGTTTGAACTCATCTTCCGCGCGCGTCGGAACGTCGATAACGTCGATACCAGCGAACGTCGCACCGGGGACGTACGAGACGTAGCACGGCTGGGCGATAGCGATCGAATCGCCGGGGTTTAGCAGTGCCCGAAAAGCGAGATCCAGGCCCTCGCTCGCACCCGCCGTGACGAGGATTTCCTCATCGGGGTCGTACTGCAGGTTGTGCGTCGCCGCTTCGTAGTCCGCGATGCGCTCCCGGAGCTCCCGTTTCCCGCGGTTGGCGGTGTAGGAGGTCTGGCCGCGTTCGAGCGACGCAATAGCGGCTTCACGGGCCGACCACGGGGCCGAGAAGTCCGGTTCGCCGACCCCGAGCGAGATGATGTCGTCCATCTCCTCGGCCAGTTCGAAGAACCGACGGATGCCTGATGGCGGCACGCTGTCGACTCTGTCCGCTGCTTCGAATGTCATGGTGAGACGGACAGGCGGTCGTCGTCGTCGTGGTCGTCGAACTCCATCCCCTGCTCCTTGTACGACTCCATGATGTAGTGGGTTACCGTCTGCGTGATCTCGGGGATCGGCGCGATTTTGTCGCTGATGAAATGCGACACTTCGCGCATCGAATCGCCCTCGACCTCCAGATCGAAGTCGTAGTCGCCGCTGACGAGGCGTAGCGAAGTCACTTCCGGGAACTTCGCGATCCGGTCGGAGATGTCGTCGTAGCTGGTCTCACGGTCCAGCGTGACGTTGAGTTCGACGGTAGCGCGGACGCGCTCCTCGTCGTTCTCGACCGCGTTCCAGTCGACGACTGCCTGATAGCCGCGAATGATGCCTGCCTCCTCGAATTCGTCGATAATCTCGGCTACCTCGCTCTCGGAGTAATCGGTCAACCGAGCGATGTCCTCGGTCGTGTAGCGAGCGTTCTCCCGTAGCAGGTCGAGTATCTCGCGGCGACTGCTCATACAGTGCCAGCAGAGTGACGCGGACAAAAGCCTTGCTCAATAGTGAGAGAGCGTCACATCATTCGGTCGGGAATGCACCAGACGGTTTTAATATCTCTGCTGGTTATATATCGCTTAATGTTCGAAGAGGGTGGCCAGCGGGCTGATTCTGACACTGGATGGGCACATGTCGCGAATCACGACAAGGCGGCAACAGTTATTGACACGATACTCCGCCTGGACGTGGACAAGAGGTACACGAAAACGGCCCTGAGTGAGGAAGCTGGCGTGCCGCTGAAGACGCTATACCTTGACGGGACGCTCGAAGAGCTAGTGACGGTCGGGCTGCTGGAAAAGCACGAAGCGGAGGGCGAAGAGACGTTGTTCTCGGTCGATGACGGGAGCGCAGCGTTCGAGGCAGCGAAGGCCTTCGATACTGCGGCAGCGACATCCAGCGACGTGGACAGTTGATCGAAAAACGGCTGTCACAGAAGGCAGCCTAGCGTCCGTGGACTTTTCACGGCGACAGCCGTAGTGGAAGGCGATGGTTTCACTCGATTCGGAGTCCGACGTGCTCGGACGTGGGGACGAAGCACCGACGTTCGAACTGCCGGGGGCCGACGGGGCGACGTACTCACTGTCGGATTTCGCGGACAAGGACGCACTACTAATTGTATTTACGTGCAACCACTGTCCATACGCGAAAGCGAAGATAGACGAGCTAAATCGCCTCGCGACAGAATACGACGACCTCGCTGTCGTCGGGATTAATGCCAACGACCCCGAGGAGTACCCCGACGACTCGTTCGAGCGGATGCAGGAACTCGTCGAGCGCGGAGAGATACAGTACGACGCGTATCTATTCGACGAGTCACAAAATGTCGCAGCCGCGTACGGTGCCCGCTGTACCCCCGACCCGTTCTTGTTCCGGAACGACAATGGGGCGTTCAAACTGGCGTACCACGGCCGCCTTGACGACGCGCCGAACCCGGACGACGAACCGAGCGAGCGGGAGATGGCTACACACGTCGAAACGTTGCTGGATGGCGACCAGATTACGGCGGTCGAGAAACCATCCAGAGGGTGCTCGATAAAGTGGAAGCCCGGTAACGAACCCGCGTACTGGGACGTTTAATCGGGATGGCCCGGCGTGGGCAAGACAACCGAGACAAATGCGTTGCCCGTGCTGAGATGGTGACCCAGTAGATGCACTGAGGGTGTCATAGAACTCTTCTCACACCGTGATGATCGTGCTTCCCGGATTGTCTCCGCGTTCGTAATTGGTGATTGCGACGACCAGGCGAAGACACAGTGCGAGGAAGACCTGCGCTCGTGCGTG
>NZ_JAAOHT010000094.1:0-12447 GCF_011440255.1 Haloarcula sp. JP-Z28
CTCGTCTTTGTCACCGTAGTAGGGTCGCAGGTGGAGGTCTGCGCAGACCTCCACCTGCTTGGGTAGGATCTCTAGAACGTCCTTTTGGAGGAGTGGGTTCCCGACTTGTTCAACCGACGCTAGGTCGAACTTCTCACGGAGATGGTACAGAACCGTGTTTTTGTGGGGAGAATCTTCACTGGTCTCGCAGAGTTCAGATATCGAGGTCCCGTCGGCGCATGCGCCGACGAGGACTTCTAAGATGTCCACAGCATCGATTTCAGCATTGTTGCCGAGTCCAAGCACAACTTCCTCGTCAAGCGAGTTGACGAGAAAGTTAAGGAGCTGGTCCTCGTGGATTTCATCGTCTGCTTGCTTCTGGTGTTTGGACACATCCTCAGCAAGCAGACGTCTCAACTAACCAGCTTTGTGAAGTACTGAGTATTTGTTAGAGCAACAGTCCACCATTTCATCTAAAGCTCTGACACTAGCCTAATTGCAAAATTCCTGGTTTTGGTGGTAGCGGCCTTGTTACTCCTACCTTTTGCCTATTCGTGATAGTTAGATGACTGCTGGAGTTCCACCGGAGTCTTCACCCTTCACCAGATTCACGTAAAAAAGTGGTGTGTCTCTCCCCGGATTTCCGTGACTTCACCCCGACACAGACTTCAGACTAACCAACAGTTTCCCCCTCGGCGACGACTTGTTGGTTAGTAATTCTGTTCAATTAGTCAGTGAACGACTTGCCCAGTTCGAGACAGATTGCGATGGTCTTGCGCTGCACGCTACTGAGACCGCTATCGGAGTCGTTGTTGAGTTCGCCGAGCATAGATTCGATATCGCTAACGACGCGATCGCCGTCGATATACCTGAGGAGTAGGCTGACGAGGCAGACAGTGGAATGAGAAGATTGAGGGAACCGACGAGCAGGCCGAGATTCCGCGCTTGAAGGGCTCGCTGACAGTGACAATTATCGACGATTGGGAGAATTACTACCGCAACTCGAACCCAGCCACCGCCCAGATCTGCACTAAGCGTGATCGGGATATCAGTCGTTCATGCTGACGCTATTCGTCGAGGAACACATCGAGATCCCGAGCGGGTGAGTGAAACCCAGCCTCGTCGATCCAGCGTTTAAGATACGTGTCTGCGGTCGTTGCTGTAATTCGATCATCCTCAACAGAACGGACAAGCAACCCAATCGAGCCAGTTAGCTCGATGCCCCGGTGATTCGCAGTCGCACGTGCATCACCATCATCGGTGATCACCGTTCCAGCAACGTCATCTGCAACTGCCAGTGCTTGAGCCTCACCCGGGTCAAGCGTTTCCAAGAGAGACTGCTCGATTTGGTGTGCCTCCGCTGATGGCTCAACGACAGGAATATTTTCTTCAAGCGCAGTTACTGCGTGTTCGAGATAGCGATGTGTTTCAACTCCTTCGGTGAGTTCCATCTGGACAGCAGGAACCGTGACGAGTCGTGGCAGGTCCGCTATCTTGATACAGCGAGAGAATCCCGCCCTTCCCGCGAAGAACGAGTGTTCCGACGCTCTGTCGGAACCGAGGACTGAGCAGGGCGGGAGTGAATCGCGTAAGCTCCGTGCTACAATCTCCGTGACTGTTGCCTGACTGAATACCCAACGTAAGTATTTAGTAGAGTAAAAACGTACAAATTCTTGTGCGAACAGAGATAGATATGGAGCGTGGTGGCGACCTGCACGAGCGGGTCAAAGAGTATGCTCGTGAGAATGGCATCCGCCATCCGCGTGCCTACCGCGAGCTAATCGAACAAGGGTTAGAGATGGATGGAAACGACGACTAAGACGCTCGAAGCCACGCTTGCCCCGCCGACAGCACACAAAGAGCGGAAACTGTGTGACCTGCTCGAAACCTACCGTCAGGGGCTACACGAGGCGTTCGACGCCGGGTGTGACACAATGAGCGCAACCGGCGACGTGGTGACGCCCTACGACTTGCCGTATCAGGCGAAAGCGGCCCTATGCAACTACGTCCCACAACTTCACGAAATCTACGACGCACAGGAGTTGGACGAAAGCCACCCAGTTCGGCTCACCAACCAAGCCGCCAAGTTTGACCACTCTCCGACGCGTGACTACGAGTTCACGTGGTGGGCACCGCAACCCGGTCACGGCACCAACTTCTGGATACCGCTTCGTATCAATCCCGAACAGGAGGGTCTGTGGCACGACCTCGTAGACGGGAACGCTTCAGCAGGACAACTCCGCCTGCAACGGAATCGTACATCGTGGACACTACACATCACTGTCGAGTTTCCGGTGGAAGAACCCGACTACGCGACAGACGGTGACGACGTGACGCACATCGGTCTGGATATTGGTGAAACCGCCCTGATAACGGGCTGTGCCCTCAAGGACGGGTCACCAACTGGCCCGTTCGTGTGTGACGGGAGCCGTGCGAAGCATCTCCGCAAAGAGATGCACACCACCCTGAAACGATTCCAAGAGCGAGACGCCGCCGAGTGGCGGATTGACAAGCGATTCGACCACTACCAGAACGCCCTCACAGATATTGTCGAGAAGGCGTCTCGGCAGGCTGTCGAGTACGCCCGGCAATTCGAGAAGCCGGTACTGGTGATGGAGAATCTGACGTACATCCGCGAAGAATTGGACTACGGCGCGTACATGAACCGGCGACTCCATGCGTGGGCGTTCGCTCGGTTACAGAACCGCGTCGAGGACAAAGCGCGAGAGGCTGGTATCCCGGTCGAGTACGTCCGACCGGAGTACACCAGCCAGATGTGTCACGAGTGCGGTCACCTCGGAAACAGGGCCGCCCAAGCCACGTTTCGGTGTACCAACGACGAGTGCCACATCACGACGTTTCAGGGCGATATAAACGGCGCAATCAACGTTGCACAACGGGCTGACCCGTGGGGAGAGAGCGTGCCGCTGAAACCGGCAGGCAATGACTCGCCTCGGGATGGGAGTGCCTGTGACAGCACCACGACCCACCGTGAGACGAGCGAGACACACTCGCAAATGACTCTCTCGGCCTTCCACGGGTCGGAACCCTCTACCAGCGATAGCCGCACTTAGCTGGTATTCCCCATGTGTGGGAAGCCGCGCCGTTCACAGCGCAGAGGATGTCACGAGTTCGATATGATCCACCTGCGCGAAGTTCGATAGAACAGTTGTATTGAGAACGGTCGCGTTAGCAGGCACACCTGTCATTCGAGATTCCGAGCCACGTCTATTTCATCGCGTGCGGCGTCCATGTCCTCCGGTCCAAATCGAAGTTCAACGCCCTCCTCGCGAAGGATGTCTCGCATCTCGAAGCGGTTAAACCCAGCAAGCCGAGCAGCAGTCCCGAGCGTAATTCGCTCCTCTTCATACAATGAGACAGCAGCCTCAACCCGTGCATTCTCGTGTTCTTCGAAGTATTCACGGAGTACATGGCGGATTGCGTCGCTCTTATTTTCGAAGATGCCCGCTTTGACCGCCCCCTCCATGAGGTCCGTTAGATCATCCGGAATGGTGGCAGTAGTTCGAGACATGGCTTACTATATTCTAACTCTGCATACATTATATGAATTGCGGCGGAGTGCCGGTGAGCCTGTCATCGCGAGCACGAGACCCATGCGACATCAGTTAGACCAAGATCTGGTTGTGTACCGACTTGTTCATTAGTCGTAACAGACATCCCCGATTTACACTCGAAACCCGGTGTGTGGCCGGCAGATTGATACACTTGCCAGGGCCGTTATTCAAGTACAGCCACGCATAAATGCCACCAGCGACAGAAGTGCCTATCAACGCTAAGTGATGAACTTTCACTTGCATTCTGGTACCAGTATAAGCGTCACTGACGACTCAGCAGCTATTATGTGTCCTCCGTGGGATGTGTAGGTTCTGTCAACGCTGATATTTATTAAACAGTCCAGCAGGTCCACCTGCTCAGTACCGGTGTCTTGGTCTAACGCTACGCTTGTCACAGGACAATACAATTCTTATATTTCCACCAGTCTAACATTTATCCGATGACCTCGACTACAGATGAAGTGATCTCGGTACTCCAGAGCGCGTACTTAGAAGAATTGGAGACAGTCATGAATTACAGGACTAATTCGATTGTTCTCGATGGTGTTCGAGCGCAAGAGATCAAAGAGAGTCTCGAAGAGGATATTCTAGAAGAACTCACACATGCAGAGTTACTGGGACAGCGACTCAAACAACTGGACGCTCGACCACCTGGATCCGCCGAGTTTACTGCCCAGCAGGAAAGTCTGCAACCCCCTGAGGATTCGACTGATGTTCTGGCAGTCATCAGGGGCGTTCTCGACGCTGAAGAAGACGCGATTTCGACGTATAGACAATTAGTGGATCTTGCACGTGAGGCTGACGACCCGGTTACGGAGGACTTGGCAGTAGAAATTCTCGGGGACGAGGAAGCCCACCGGACGGAATTTCGTGGATTCGAGAAGGAGTATAGCGAAAACTGAAACAATAGTTGCGGTGTTTCGGTATCTCTCTCGCTCAAAGTGAGAGTGGTATCGGTTTGTCGTACGACAACCACGTAGCTATGGGTGTACGGTCGTAATACACAACCGGCCTGTGGAGGTCCCTGACGACCAAGTCCTGGACCTGCCACTGACGACTCTATGGAAAGCTAACCGATGCCTCAATGTGCCACCTGTGGTCATCACGTCTCCGAACAGTTCCAGCGTGTGTTCAGTGATACAAAGGGAGAAGTCTACGCGTGTCCGAACTGTTCGGCGAACGCAGGTATTGGGGAAGCGACCCAAGAACGACGTGTGAGCCAGTCAGAATAGGGACCGTACCCTGGGACCGATTACTTCGTTGAGATATAGGACTCAACGAGGCTAGCCTCCGCTTTTCGCAGCCTGTACGAAACCGTTGAGCGTGGCCAATCGAGTTCCGCTGCAAGCTCATCAAGGGTCGTTTCGCGTGGGGTTTCGTAATATCCCTCTTCGGCGGCCAGTTCAAGCACTCGGCTCTGTTCAGGCCGAATAGAAACTGAGTCAAACAGCGTGAGCAACGGCCCAGTCGCGTCACTCACGTGGTCGAAGTGAAAAGACAATCCGTCTTGGAGCAGACCGCCTAACGTGTCGTACAGCATACCGACTTTTTTATCGTCCTCCATAAGGATGCGCCAGCGTTCAGTGTCCCCTTCACGGATAATCTCGAAGAGGAGTGCCCCGGTTATATACCGGTTAGTGATAGTCGGGATTGAATCGCAGTGGACGAGATTTTCAAAATAGCTGTAGACGAGGCTTCGCTGTGGGCTGTTTTCCAGTACGTCACAGTAGTGACGGCCACCACAGGCGCGGTCACTGATACTCAACTGATTGTACGTCGACCCTGTCAACAGTGCTGTCGCTTGTTCGACGAGTGAGGTGGGACCGGTTATGCGGTCTAACCGCCAGAGCTGCGCGTTTCCCATCGAACAGAGGAACGTCGTGGAACGGGCTTCCGGTGTCTCGATGAACAGGTCCATCAACTCGTCAGTGTTGGCTTCGTACCGGATTTCGAAGACGAACTCCCGCATCTACTGTAATTTACGCATCAACGGTACAGTCAATTTCGATTCGAATCGGACCGCTATCCATGTCGGTATGCTGGAGAGTGGGCACGCTGGTTCCGATTACTTGTCGTAGGACAACGAAAAGCTCAGGACGTCATGGTAACAAAGGTTGAATATGAGTAATACCACTGCTGATGGCTCTCTGCCGTGGTTTGTCAAAGTCGTCATAGCTGTCGCACTCATGGTCGTTCTATTCATCATCGGTATCGATCTGCTCACGTTCGCTGCAGCGTGGTAGCCAAGCAAGGCTGACCGCGTAGGTCACAGTCTGACAGTTAGTTCTTGGCTGATGATTGTCGGCTACCAAGGCTAGAGTTATGTGGACAGGTCAGATGTTCTTAAATAGACCAGCTCCGCCGCTGGCAATGGTGAGTTGCATATGAATGCACGGCTGAGTGGAACTATAGAGTCTGTGAGAAATGCTGTCGTTACTCCCGCGTGGCTCGAAGAACACCTCGACGAGGCCGAATCTGAGTCCCATGAACTACGCTTAGTGGAGGTAGACCTCAACACAGCGTTCTACGAGCAGGGGCACATTCCAGGTGCGGTCTGTATCGACTGGCAGCAACAGTTACAGCACGCGACTCGGCGGGATATCCCGTCGGAAACCGCGTTAGCTAACCTGCTCGGTGCGCGTGGCATCACAGAGGATTCGACGCTAGTCTTGTACGGTGATAACTCGAACTGGTTTGCAGCCCATCTGTACTGGATGCTTTCGTACTACGGCCACGAAGAGATGTACCTACTAGACGGAGGGCGGGAACACTGGCTTGAGTCGGGCCGGCCGACAACGACTGCTGTGCCGTCCTATCCGACACAGTCATATCGCACACGTGGCCCGTTTGAACACGTCAGAGCTTATCGTAGCGCTGTCAAACGGGCTCTGTCAAAGCCAACAAAACTTGTCGATGTCCGGTTACCAGAAGAATACGACGGCACTATCCTTGCCCCGCCTGGAATGACGGAATCGGCCCGGCGGGGCGGTCACATCCCCGGCGCGAAGAACATCGTGTGGTCAGAGAACCTCCAGTCTAACGGGCGGTTCAAATCTCCCGAGACACTGGCGGAGCTCTACCGAAATCGAGGCATCGATAGAGACAGCGATGTCATCGTCTACTGTCGCATCGGCGAGCGGTCGTCATTGACGTGGTTCGTACTGTCCGAGTTGCTCGACTACCCGTCCGTCCGTAACTACGATGGTGCGTGGACAGAGTGGGGGAATCTCATCGGTGTCCCGATTGCAACAGGCTCAGACTAACGGAGACCATTTCGGTAGCATGATACTATTGTCATAGGCCAACCGGATAACTAAGCCACGGAGGACGCGACTATTTGCTATGCTTTCGATGCCTGCCTCGCGATTGCCCCTCGTCGGGCTACTTGCGATTCCATTCGTAGCCGCGTTCGTTATCGCCCTCGAACCAGTTGCTTTCTTGGCAATTATCAATACGGTACTCATCGTTATCGCTGTCCGCCTCATGTTTGGATCAGACGATCTCGACACGCTTGAGCGCGAGTGGTCTCGGATACGATGATGGCCGGCACCCACGGGACAGGCGTTATCACTGGTGACGTTAGTCTCGTTGTCTTCGCCATCGTTGGTTTGCTCGGTGGGGCGCACTGTTTAGGGATGTGTGGGCCGCTTGTCACACTGTACGCCGACCAGCTAGGGGATGACGGGCCAGTCAAGTGGACCGAAATCCGCCAGCACCTGCTGTTCAATTTCGGACGGACGGCGAGTTATGCGCTATTGGGGGGACTCATGGGACTGCTCGGTACCGTCATCTACGACACTGCAGCAGTCTTCGCACTGGCCGACACCCTTCGGGCAGTCGCCGGAATGGCTGTTGGTGGGTTTATTATCGTGACCGGGGGCATGTATCTCCGAACCGGGACAACCGCCGGTGCTATCGCTAGTCTTGGTTCAGGGTCGTTATTCTGGCGTCTGAGCACACGGCTTCACCAGCACATCGACCAATGGGTCGGCGGTCCGCGTATCATCGCGTTGGGTGCGGTTCACGGCATACTCCCGTGTCCACTTCTTTATCCGGCGTTTCTGTACGCCTTCGCTATCGGTTCGCCGGCCTACGGTGCGCTCGCACTGTCGGTCCTCGGACTGGGCACTATCCCCGCAGTGTTTGGGTACGGTGTTGCGTTCAACTCGATGTCGCCGCGGTTTCAGTCTAGGCTACATCGCACACTTGGGGCCGTATTCCTCGTCCTGGGATATTTGCCGCTCTCGCACGGACTGATGATCTTTGGTATCGAACTTCCACATCCATCGATTCCGATATATCAACCGTTGGGGTGATTCAGTGAGCGACTAGCCGCTCGTGGAGTGCTGATACCGGATTCGTCACACGCTGCTTCGGTGGTTAAGGCCATTGGGCAGCATCGCCAATATCCCGTCTAAGGCAACGATGGCCGTCCTGATAGTGACAAATAGCCTGCTAGCCGTGCTCGACTCGTCAGACGCTGTCGGCTACTACGATACCTCGGCGCCGTGGCCAGCAGACAGGAGCCGTCGAGTTGTCCTGTGACAAGTGAGAATACAACTCTATCGGGTCGATTCAGACGAAACAGCATGGATACTAACAAGATGCAATCAGGCACTAACAGGTCGATACCCGACCGCAACGGATTGCTTGGTTGTCGGCGCGTCCGTAGCGCGATTTTCCGAGGGGCGGCGTCAGTGGCTGCACTTGGGTTCGCCGGCACTGCAAGCGCGCAGGAAGCGAGCGGGGGTGCCGTTGGCGGTGGCAGTGGCTCCGGGCTGTTCGTAACGGCGGTGGCACTGGGGCTCACTGGACTCACCATCGGCGCGGTCTACCTCCTTAGCTGGCGAGACAGGCCAGAGCAGTCGTTTTCTCCCGCAACAGCCACTGAAGACCGAGTCGCCAATCAGCACACTGGACAAATGTTTGAGTCCAACGTCGCACAACATGAGACCGAGTCAGTCGCCCACGACGCATTCGACCCAGTCGGGACCGGACTGTTACTCGTGATGTATTTCGTCATCATTTCGCTGATGTGGCTGTTCATGTACTTCGTCGAATTCCTCGGTAACGGGCCATCGGTGGTGGGATAATATGCACGTCCACAGATTCGAACGGCTGTGGCTGGTTGCCGCGCTCGCGATGATTGTCCTGTTCATCGGAACTGTGACCTATGGCGCTGTCGGCGCCGGCTACGGGATGGTTGATGACACTGGTGGCCAGGTTGACCCCACAGACGCCACGGCCAGCGAGAACTTCCGAGAACCGGGTGTGTACAACGGCAGCGAACCGGGCCACTACGACGTGTATATCGAAGCGAAGCAGTTCCTGTTCGTTCCCGGGACGAGCGACCCAGTCCGCGTTCCCGCAAACAGCACCGTCACGTTCCACGTGACGAGCACAGACGTGGTCCACGGCTTCGAGGTCGTCGGCACAAATATCAACACCATGGCTGTTCCTGGGCAGGTGGCGACGATTACCGTAGAGTTCGACGACCCCGGTCAGTACGGGCTCGTCTGCAACGAGTACTGCGGGAGCGGCCACCACACGATGGAAGGGTCGCTGGAGGTTGTCCCACCCGGGCAATTCAACAAGAGTGAGGTGAACTGAGATGGCACATCCACACCGGTCAGAGCAGCCACAGGCGTACGAGGCAGACGAGACATCTCTCAAAGACCGGCTCGCTTTCATCGACCGGTACCCCAACGCCGCACGCATCACCCGTCTCTGCATGGGCGTTTCGTTTACTGCATTGACTATCGGTGCTCTCTTGGGGATTGTTCAGGCGCTCCACCGGACGAACGTCTTCCGTGAAGTCATCAGCTCGGCTGATTACTACTCTGTGCTGACGGGCCACGGCGTTCTGCTCGCGCTGTTTTTCACGATATTCTTCCTGACCGGAATTTTCACTTGGGGGACCAGCAGAAGCCTCGGCATGGGATTACCGTCACCGGGGTTCTCACTGGGGTGGTTTCTCCTCATGCTCTCGGGTGCAGTGATGACTGCTACAGCCATCTTCGGTGGGTTGGTCGGCCAGATTCCGTTCTCGGCCGACGTCCTGTACACGTTCTACGCCCCGTTGCAGGCCCATCCACTGTTCTACGCAGGGCTGGCAGCCTGGCTCGTGGGGACGTGGCTTGCCGGGGCAGACTGGATACGCACCTACTACCACTGGCGACAAGACAACCCCAACGAGCGCATCCCACTGCAGATGTTCATGATTATGACGACGATGCTGATGTGGTACATCGCCACGCTCGGCGTCGCCGTTGAGGTACTCGTCTTTCTCTTGCCGCTGTCCCTGGGTCTCATCGACAGTGTCGACCCGCTACTCACAAGAACGTTGTTCTGGTTTTTCGGCCACCCCGTCGTCTACTTCTGGTTGATGCCGGCCTATTTCGCATGGTACACTGTCCTTCCGAAGCTCTCTGGCGGGCGTTTGTTCAGTGATCCGCTAGCTCGCGTCGTCTTTATTCTCTTTCTCATCCTCTCGACGCCGGTCGGCTTCCATCACCAGTACGCCGACCCTGGCGTGCCAGAAGGGTTCAAGTTCATCGCAATGACCAACACGATGTTCCTGTTGCTCCCGAGTTTCCTCACCGCTTTCACCGTCGTCGCGAGCATGGAGTACGGCGCTCGCCAGCGAGGTGGCACGGGCTATCTGAGATGGCTGAAGGCGCTTCCGTGGGGGAACCCCGCCTTCGCCGGCTGTGCGCTGGCCGGGATGATGTTCGCCGCCGGAGGCTTCTCGGGCATCATCAATGCCGGGATGAACATCAACTCGCTCATCCACAACACGTTGTGGGTCCCTGGGCACTTCCACCTCACCGTCGGGACGGCAAGTGCCCTGACGATGATGGCGATTAGCTACTGGCTCTACCCACAGATTACCGGCAAGCGCCTGCAGTTCTACGGCGTCGCCCAGATACAGCCGTACATCTGGTTCATCGGGATGGGGCTGATGTCCAACGCGATGCACCGAGCGGGGCTGGCCGGCGTCCCCCGACGGACCGCCGAACCGCAGTACCAGCAGTTCGACTTCGCGCCGGTACTGGGCTCGATGCCAGAGATGCGTCTCCAGATTGCTATCGGCGGGACGCTACTGACGCTTGGAGCGCTCATGTTCGTCCTCGTGATGGTCGGAACGTGGCTAGCCGAGCGTGGCCGGGGTCGGTTGCGCGTCGACAGCCACCTCCCCGAACCCATCTCCGGACCTTCGGACAGCCCACGGGTGCTCGACAACGTCAAACTCTGGTTTCTCATCGCCGTTGTCCTTGTTGCCATCGCCTATGGATTCCCAATCTACTCTATGGTTGCCGACGGCGCGTTCAACCCTGCGGCCCCACCATTCCCCGTGTGAACTACCCTACCTACTTCACTTGGGGGCAATGGTCCTGATCGCTGTTTTGGGATGGCTTTCGTGTGGACTCACGCGCTACGCCCCAGACAAGATGGGACGTTCAAGCTCCTAGTTATATCCAATTTCCAGTGATTCAAGCGTACGTTTGCAGATGCGCATCAGCCGTCGCCGCGCTAGATCACTTGCTTGCAGTTTAGCACAGGGTTTGAATTGCTCGACAGTCTCCCGAAGAGGTGCAGCCAAACTCTCGGGCATGTCAGGCTTGATTACGGCGGTACGACGGTACTCCACAGGATTTCAAATATATGATTGTGGTCACTCATTGGGAGCAGGTATGCAACAAATATGATGAGTGGTCAGTACTGGGTCGCCTTCGGATCACAGGCTGCAGGCTCGTTCGCACGGCCAGTGAAGCTTCGCTCTATGCCCCTACTCTCAATCCTATTCGCTTGTATTTCTGCCGAAAATGTGTGCAGCAGGGGGGCGATTCTTCTATACCTCTGTCCTGAACCTCGGTATCGAAGCAGCCAGCCTGAGCGGTGGTGATGCGCTCTACGAGACCGTCAAGCGCGACAGGGATCCCAGAGGCTGACCTGCCGGTGGTCCCCGCCGATAACTGGGACGGAGTGACCGTTGTCACTCGACAAGACAGGATATAGGATTTTCTGGCGTGAACATGTCTGTATGCCCCTACGCATTACGGTCAAACGCCGGGTTCTGGGCTGTCGTCTCTGTCTGCCGGCGCTGTTCACCGCCGGTATCGCCACCGCCGCTATCGTTATCGGCTTGCTAACTGGTGACATGGTGACGGCGCTCGGTGCGTTCCTGTTGGTCCCGAGTGCGATACTACTCTTTGCGATCGGTCTCAAACGGGAGACTACTGCATTATCGGACCATCGAACGCACTGATCTGCCGGAATTGAACCGGGTCGAAGCCAGACTTACGCGCCCGCTCTGAGTGGAGTCAGGATCTTTAGGGTCAGCACCCTTGCCTTGTGGGGCGTCTCCGTGATTGCTCACAGGATGGTCGTCCGTACCGAGATCAATCCGATCAAGCAGGCGATCAAAGACTTCAACCAGTGCGACTCCAGTCAAGAGGCCGCCAATCATCAGTGTCGGAAGCCCCCCAGCGGTGTACTGCAGTCCCTCGCCAATCAGCCCGAATAGCGACGCTGCCACCATGATGCCGGACGCAATGCCCCAGAGCGCGACGTTCCAACGGTCGCTAAACTCGTCAATAAAGAAGAACGGGATCGCTCCCAGCCCAGTGGCTACCGCAGTGACTAGACCGGCAACGAATACGAGTCCAATGTGGCTAACGAGTATCATACTAACTGTTTACCCCTCTGAACAAAGTAATATTCCTAAAAGCCAAAAATATTTTTGGCTAGACTAAAATATACAGAACGCTCTTGCGTAGGAGATTGTGGATATTGTTGAGCGGCAGCTGTGGATTCGAAGAGGACAAGGGCACCGCGTCAGCGGTGCCCGACACGAATGATTCCGCTAGATGTGTTTGGATCGGAATCGGTC
>NZ_JAAOHT010000095.1:0-12369 GCF_011440255.1 Haloarcula sp. JP-Z28
GACGCCGTGCGAGCGCTCGGCTGGTATCGACAGTTCCGTGAGATTGTCCTGATGTTCGCCATCTCGAACATAGAACCGCTCTGTGAACCACTCTAACCGTGACTCAGCATCTATTCAACACGGCAGACCGTTCAATGATTGAACGGAAAGGAACTACATTGCGTTCATCAGCAGAACCAGCCCACCGCTGTCGGGCGGTTAGAACCGCGAAATCCGATACGGGCGCTGAGGGATTTTCACCCGACTGCGAGACTCGCTCTCGCTCGTCTCGTGTGGTTCAAATCCTTCAGTTTACCGTGGCAGCCGCTCGCGAATTTGCTCGCGGCAGAACACGGGCGCTGAGGGCTCTCGTTCACGCGGTGAACGAAGTCCCTTGTTGACCCTGAAACGGTGCAAATTGACGATCTGAAATCGGCGGTTCTGACCTCGAGTTCGCACCCAGAAAGCCATGAGTCTCGAACCAATCGAACCACAGACCGCGCTCGATTTATACTTAGCCGATAGGGAGAACAACGTCACTGAAGCGACAATCCGATCCCATCGCTCCCGTCTTGGTCACTTCATCCGGTGGTGCGACAACGAGGGAATCGCGAACCTGAATGACCTGACTGGACGGAAATTACACCGATATCGACTGTGGCGGCGCGACGAGGGAGACCTTGCCCCTGCAACTGAAAAGACCCAGATGGATACGCTCCGTGTCTTCATCAGGTGGGTCGAATCGATTGACGGTGCACCAGAGGACCTCCACGTGAAGATTCGGTCCCCGACACTGACTGGCGATGATAACGTGCGTGACGAGATGCTTGAGGAGGAACGCGCCGAGGAATTGCTGGAGTACCTGCGTCGGTACGAATACGCGTCGCGACCTCATGTGGTGATTGCGTTGATGTGGCACACGATGATGCGCGTCGGGGCGATTCATTCACTTGACGTGGATGATTTCGATCCCGAAGAGAAATCCTTGGAAGTCGTCCATCGTCCTGAGACGGATACGCCTATTAAGAATAGTACAGACGGTGAACGATTTATTGCGCTGTCAGACAAGATTTGTCAGCTTCTGACCGACTGGATTGAACAGCGACGACCAGCGTCGGTGGACGAACACGGCCGAGAGCCGCTTGTTACGACGCCACAGGGTCGAGCTCATACGACAACGCTTCGAGGTGATTGTTATCGCTACACACGGCCCTGTATTTCGACTGGAGACTGTCCACACGGACGTGACATCGACGAGTGTCCAGCGACAGAATACGAACGTGCTTCGGAGTGTCCATCGAGCAAGAGCCCACATACGCTTCGCCGCGGTGGGATCACTCGTTCACTCCAACAAGATTGGCCCATGAAAGCTGTCGGCGACCGAGCGAACGTCTCCGAACGAGTACTCGAGATGCACTACGACCAGCGCACGGAGAAAGAAAAGATGGAACAGCGGAGAGACTACCTGGATCAGCTATAACACGACACTCTAACCGGTTCGGTGAGTATCTTATTCTCTTTTATTTTGTCGATACTCTCACCCTAATCTGGGGAAAAATATCGGATAAGTGATACTGATATTGGCTGGTACGCAAGATACAACGCGCAAATTCAGAATTTAATTACGCGAATCAGAGAGCAATAAAGAAAAGCGCCAAGAGAGTCCAAACTTTGATTCTCTGAGAAGAAATGAATACTCCATGGAGAAGATTGAGATTTCTCTTGGTGATGCTGATGATGCTTCCATAGAGGTTGAGAAACTTCAAACAGCGTATGGTGTTGAAAATGGACCGCAACCTGAGAAGGAAAACCCTACAATATGGAGGTATCGGACATTTGAACAATTAGCAGAATTCCTGTCTTCAACGAAGCTTTGGTTCAGTCACGTATCTGGATTTGATGACCCGTACGAAGCAATTTCGATAAAAGAATCCAACCTAACATTTTCCCTCGTTGATCAACTGTCTGGTGAGGATCAGATCCACTCAAATGAGACATATAATAGAGAGTACGGCTATGGTGTGTCGTATGCAAATTGCTGGCATATGAATGAGGGTGAGTCAGCAGCATTGTGGAACCAGTACGGTGGTGAACAGAACGCGGTTGCTATCAAGTCGACCTCTGAGCGCCTACACGAAGTGCTCGGCGCAGAAGGATACCGGATAGGGTTTGGAAAAGTGAAATATGGTCTGAATGATGAAGTAGAAAAACCAGTATTTCATAAGCGAAATGATTTTAAATACGAGAATGAGTATCGAGCTGTGATTTTTAACTATCCACATTTCATGTCTATAGCTGCAAGCTGGGAAGATATTAAAGAAGAGTACAGAAAATACAACGGAATTCACTCAGAACCCTCTATAGTTGATTTGATGCCTAAAGGAGAGGGTATTGAGGTGGACCTTGACAAGTTGATTGAAGCAGTTTATGTCGACCCTACAGCAAAAAACCGTTTTGTAAAAGCTGTACGGGATGTTGTTTCAAAATTTGTCGATTGCCCTGTGAAACAGTCATCTATTTTTGATGATCCCCTATCAGAGGTCGGTGAGTAAGCAGGCCTACTACACAGCTGGTTCGCTGCATCCAGTCTGAAAGAGTGGAGATCCCGTACTGACTCCACCCTCTGACGGCACTGCAGAAAGGGGTGTTCTGACGAGAACACCCCGATCCAATCACCGGTAATTACCCCATCAGAACGGAGCCGCCACCACAGAAGGACCGGCTGACCGCGACAAAAGACACTTTTTGCCCTGCTATCCTGCCGATTTCTCTTGCTTCGCCTCCGATTCCAAGAATCCGGAGGCCCGCTTCAGATTTCTCCCCATTGCTTTCGCTATTGAGGCGTTCTTCACCTTGATTTTCCCCGTGAACCTCGTTTTCTCACCGTCCTTGTGATACATCTCGTTCATCAATGACTCAACTCCAGCACGTAAGCTCAGGAACTCCTGTTCCGCTGGATCATCTAACCGCCTCCGTCGCTGAGCAACTTCCACCCGCCGTTCCCTGACACCCTCTATATCTTGCACTGGTCCATTTGCCAGTTGTCAGATAGATACGGCTGTTTCACTGTGTTCGGTAAGAGCCCTGTCGTTTTTTGATCTCGCTCACAGACACACTCATGAGACTGGCCCACGAGATTGACTATCTGTGAATGGATTTCGTCGGCAATCGCGACCATCGAATTCGCTCGTCTGTCTGTGGCCATCCCATCTTGATAGTACGTGTGTGCACGGTTTTCGTTCCAGAGACCTTCGAGTTCCGTCGCAACTTCGTCCGTTAGGAATCCGACTCCGACGCTCCGGTTGATTGCAGTCGTGTGGGATTGCGGCGGCTGAGATGGATCGTGATGCCCTTCGGTAATCAACCAGAAGAGAAGCGGTCGTTCGACCGACGTGAAGGCGGCTTCGATCGTGAGCGTATAATAGCCGTCTTCGAGCAATCGTTCTGCCCCGGAGAGAATTCGACACGCCTTCCGAAGTTAGACGAGGTCAGCACTCGAGGCGTCTAATCCCTCCTCGGGAGTTTGCCCACCGCGACGGAACGCTTCCTATACGTTCGACAGCTCTGGCTCGATATCATCGTGATTGATCGGCATTGCTACGCAACTCCTCCCGATGAGGCGTAGATATTCTGACGTAGCTCCTGTATTTGGTCAGAACGCTCGAGTACTAGCCCTTCGTCGAATATCTCTTTCAGCTCTCCTCCGTGGGAGACAGCGGTGTCCGGCGTTTCGACAAGAACCTCGAACTCGTACCGGTGGCCATCGAACGATTCCTCCTCAACGTCACGTGCGAGGGACGTACAAATACGCCGTCCGTAGGTAAGTTCCCCGTCGACGATGACCAGGAGGTCGATGTCACTGCGGCGGTCTGCTGCTCCGCGAGCGACGCTCCCGAAGAGAATGACCCCAACGAGTTCGTCCAGATCCTCACTCTCTTGGATGCGTATCTCGAGCTCGTCGAGATAGGCTTGGACTGGCTTGCGGAATTCGGACTGGGGAATCATGAAGACGGGCTCCGGTCGTTGAAGATGATCCATGTCAATCGTAATGCGAGCGGGACGCTGTTCACTGACTGCTATCACGCCCAGTTTTTCGAGAAATTCGACCGAACGCGAGACCGATGAGACGTCCGCTCCCGTAATCGTCGCGAGTTCTTGCTGTGTGAGCTCATCGAAGGGATTGTTCGCGAGGTGGTGCAGGATATCCTGCATTGCCTAGTATCGGAAGATTCGCTCCTCCGGAAACGGGAAATCGAAAAGAACCTTTGAAGTTTGCATATTCTGCAATAACTTGCATAAAGTGAAAAGCTTTGGAGATCATAGAGGTCACTCCGGAGTCGGTTGAGACGATTGTCATCCGAGCGCGGGACGACGATATCAATACGTACCTCAATCGTCACGGAGGGGACAGACTGGCTATCGAGGTCGAATACGCTCGCAAATGCGTCGAAGGAACCGTTACACACCAGATTATGGCTCGTGAATAAGAGACATCTCCCTTGGTGGCTAGGGCCATTTTGGCGACACTATGTCCCGTCTTCGAGGACTGGGGTGGTATGAAAATCGACAGCGATGTCGTTTTCATCGATTCCCCAACTCTCGTCAGTGAGACACTCATAGGATTAGTCCCGATACCCACAGACACCGGTTCGGGGAGAGTTCACTTTTGGGAGATAATTCGGGCGTTCACAGTCGTCTTCATGATCGGACGCACAGGTCTCGCACAGCCAGGCGTCTGGTCCGTGTTGCCACAGGCAGGTTTGACAGACTTTGGTTGCCGACGTGCCACAGCACCCACACTCGATGTCGGGCGGGTTGTTCCGGGCCAGTAGCACGATTCCGTCTATTCCTGTCTCGCTTGCACCGGCTTGCTGAATGTCGATCTGGTCGAGCGGCCAGTTCCCACCGTCGAGAATCTGAATCTCGAGTTCCGTCGTTGATCCGAAGTCGTACTCGTAGGTCACCTCCTCACCGGACCTTACACTATCGATTGATCCGAGTGAGAGATCCATCGACCGCCGTTCCTCGCCAAGGCTGATCGCTGTCTCCTGGTCATCGTATGGTTTCTCATATCGGGTCTTCCCGATCGTAAACGCACTCATGTGGCCACAGCACTCAAGCCAGAACTCTCGAAGGAACAAATCAAGATCTAAGAGGAGCGTCTCTGCCTCCACTAGTAGATGAAGCCAGTAGTCGGGGCGTTGTTCCCCAGCAATCCGAAGGCGGTACGTTGTTGTTCCATTGTTCGGTTCTGGGAGACACGACCGAAGATGGCGTGATATCCCACGTTTGGCGTACGAATTCCCACAGAGGTAGCAGTCGCCGTCAGTCATCGTTTATTGAACTTGGACGTGGCTCAGTTCTCGAATGTAGCGGTTGAAGTACCGTCCAAGTGAATCTGCGGCCAGAAACTCCTGGTAGGTGCTCTCGGGCACCTGCCTGTACTGGTATACCAGTCCGTTCTCAAGTTCAACTTCCAAAACCTCTTCATCCGGATCGTAGCCGACACTCTCGACCAGCGACGAGGAGACTGGCTCTCGTTCCATACGGTCAGATTGGAGATCCGAGCACTTAGTACGTCGTTGCTGTACTCGATGTCGTTGACCAGTTTCGGCTACCAGATCAGCGATGCACACGGTCGCTAAATCAGAGTGAGATCATCGTCCTCCTCATCGATCAAATCCCAGAGCGTAATAATAGAAACTTGACCAGTGTAGCCCAACGAGGATATTGCGGTTTCAATCGCCTCACAGGCAATCTGATCAGCGGTGATCACCGTCACGTTATCTGCCGTCTTCTTATCAAGGAGATATTCGACAGCGAGACCGGCGAACACTGGATCCGCTTTCTCAACGTCATGTTCGTCTTTGTCTGCAGATTTGGAAGCGATCGCCCGCCGTGCAATATCCTGAGCGGCCGTCGCCTTGCTGTGTGACACGGTCGGTGCATCGACGGTCTTGGCCCACCCCTCATCTTGAGCGCGCTCCAAGGCTGGTTTGACGCCTCCCTGTCCGATTTCTTCTTCGACGCGGGAAGGAATCAAGAGAGTGACGCCGGCACGTCGAACGACTTGACGGAACCGATGGTGTTTGGACGTTCCGGGATTCCCTGCGCTGATGAAGACATTCGTATCGACCAATGTGACGTGCTCGGGGGAGAGAGGAGATAACTCGTCCATGAGAGGGGGTCAAATTACGATTCTGAGTCCGGAAGCGGGGCGGCCACGTCGAAATCAGTCTCGAACTCGATGTCGCCTGCGATTTCTGGAAAGATGACATCGAAGTACGGATCGTATTCCTGCCCGACTGCGAGCGCAGGTCTCAGAGCGAGAGCGATACTGATTGCCTCGCCAGTCGGAATGTCGAGTGGATCGGCAATCATCCGCTGTGTGATCTGACCTGCATAGTGCAGTCCAGCTTGTCGGACTGCAGCAGCCAATTTCCCGACGCCATGTCGCTCGACGAAGTACGAGACGTCCTCATCGACTTCTTGAAGCGCGACTGCATGCAGGGTCGTCGGTGTCACCACAATGCCGTCGGTCGTGATTTGCACTGGCTCCGCTGTTACTTCGACGGGTCGGTCATCTTCCAGCGTGACGATGCCGAGCGCCTCAAGCGTCTCAACATGATCGTAGACCGTGGTCTTCGGAATCGCCAGGGCCTCTTTGATCTGCGGTCGAGTGGCTGGTCCGTAATAGCAAACGTAGACGTAAACGCGAGCAAGCTCTGGATGCTCCAACAGCCGTCCGACGGTCGCAAGCTGATTGATCCCGGCTTCGAGGTCCTGCGATGGTGTTTCTGAGACGGGACGTGGGGTCATACCCTCTAGTACGAAATCCGCGGACTTCAAACTAGCCCCGCCGAACGAACAAGCAGAGACACCACCACATTAGCGCTCTAACCAGTAGTGCCAGTCTTCAATGGCCTGTTCAGTGTCGTCGTTGGGGCCAACTGGCTCCAATTGCTCCAGTGGGACGCCGAGTTCTCGATCCATCCATTCGACCGTCACGAACATCTGACTGAGAGTTGGTTCCGTCGATGACATACCCACTACACGTACCGGTTCGCCTTCCCTTAGCGGGGATTCTTCTCGTTGTTGGGTACAGCGAGCTTCGAATGGGAAGTCAAGGAAATCACCCAGATACGCATACCAGCCCATCGCCGCCTCCTCAGGGCCATATGTATCGACGGTAATCCTCGTCTTGATTCGCTCTTCGCGTTCTTCATCTCGGTCTGATCGTGTCATGGCCCTCCTCCTGCTCGGGTGTGGTAGGCCTGCCCGGACTTGAACTCAGTCAACTCATCGATACGAGCTTCTGGATCCTCAATCTCCTGTCGGAGTTCCTCGGCCCCTTCTCCCTCTGTGGCTGCGAGTTGGTCTTTGAGGCCCTGAAGGGGACTCTCTTTTCGTTCTTCGTCGACCTCCGCCTTGCGAATATACTCGCTTTCTTCGACTTCGTACACGTCGCTCTCGGAGAGTTCAGTCACATCCAGTGCGTCGTCGACCTTATTTCGATCCACACCAAGTACACGCTCTCGGTCGATTCCGGCTTCTTCGAGCGTTTCGAGTACCTCATCGTCGTCTTTCAGCGTTCGATTGCGTCTCGTCGTCCGCTGAACGGACCCAAATGGTCCACTGACCGGACGACCGTGATGAAGCCGCTGTAACAGTACATCCGCGACATCCTGACGGAGATCGTTCGCATTACGCTGGACATCAGACAGCAACGTGTAGAGATTGACCAGCGCATCCGTGTCCATCTTTTCGAGGACGTCTACTTCGTGGCGTTCGAGTGCGTCGACGAGCAACAATGCGTCGGCGCACACGTCCAGATCTGGCTGGGTTCGCTCTTGCTCGTCGGGCTCAGATACGCCCTCAGTGTCGAGCAGCTGGCTGGTTGTCGTACCTTCTTTCTCTACGATTACGCCCTGGTCTTCGTTAATCTCGAATCGCGGATGAAGACTGAGGACTGCCGGATACGGATCGGCGTCCGGGGGGAGTCGGTCGAGTTCGAAGCCTCCCGATTCCTCAGTGATTTGTCGATAGAGTGTTTCGAACTGGTCATGCTGGAGTGGTCGTGTCTCGTCAATCTCACGGTCGAGAAACCCGATGACGACCCGCTGTTCCTGGACGTCAGTAATGCGAAATCGGTCGTGGGAGAGCGGAGTAAGCAACGTGGCCCTCTCTGGGAGATTGTCGAGTTCCTTGAGAAGCGTGTGCCACGAGACGCTGAACGGAGCCATACGTTGCTACTCAGAGAAGATGCTACTAAACCGTGAGGGACAGACCAACTCCGTCAATATTCGATTCTCATTCGTTTGTCTTCGTTGTGACACATTCCTACCGAATTACAACTGTATCGACTGACGTAGATTCAAGAGGTTCCTCCACGAACTCTCGGTATGGCCGACGATTCGGGTTCCGAAACGACGCCTTCGTTTCTCTCGTCGCTACCCGATCAGCCGATCACGGATGACATCGTGAAGCAGATTGGCGAAAGCAACCACCCGAAAATCCACGGTGCAATGGGGTTTCCTGGCTCGACACCCGGTACGACCGAAGCATTCCTCCTGAATATGGACGGGGTGACACACGTACTCGTGTTCGACTCGCCTGCGGAACGATGGCGGGTCTACAAGTCGTTCGACAACACCGATATGGATCACCAACAAATGATCGATCATGCCACCGAGATTGCGAACGACTGGTTCGCAGAGAGTCTCGCCGACCGTATTGGGAGTGCAGAAGATGACGGCTCTGGACTATGAAGGTACGCTACTACGCAGACGCGGAGATACGAGAGATGCACAACCACGCGATACGTCTGCTAGCGCAGCTCTATGACGACCACGACATTACCGTCGAAATCGATCGGATCGACGAACAGCACGATCCGATTACTGACTTCCCCGGTGAAGTACGGCATCTAACACCTGAAGAGGTCTACGAGCGCGATTTCAAACGCAATCGTGCCCTGAACGCGGTCATCGAACAGACGCCGTCAGAAGCATTCAAACGCTATGGAAAATTCGATATCGCCGGAAACGTCGCTATCGTTGACGAAGAAGGAACCGTTCAGTGGGCTTCGACACTTCCTGGATATGCAGATGGATATGGTCCAGGGGCAGAATCACAGACTGCGATGGATTTTCTCGAAGATATCGCCGTTTCACCGAGCAATCGCGTCTGTGTCAAGTGCCTGTCTCTATTAGATGGCGATGAGAACTTCTGTCCAAACTGCGGATACAATCTCACGTAGCGTATACTATGCTTGAGGAAGTTCGAGACCGGACGGAGACTCTCATTACCGAGGCGTGTCAGGCAGACCAACCTGTCCTCATAGAAGCGCCACCTGCCAGCGGGAAGACCTATAACGCGATTCGTTTGGCTGCACAAGGCTACAAGATTCTCTATCTTGCAGGGCGAACAGATCTCTATGCCCAAGCCAAAGAGGAGGTAGAAGATCTGAAAAACGGAGAAGGAATCAATGACATTACAGCAGAGACGATTCCCAGCCCGAATCGGCATTGCGAGACATTCCAAGGCAACAATTCTGGAGACACCCGAAAGGCGAAACGTCTGTACGCCAAGGGCGTTTCTGGCAAGGAACTTCACACGGGCCGAAATAATGTCTCTATGCCGTGCCACACGGAGCAATCACCGTGTGAGTATGTCGCCAAGCGGAAACGTCTGAATGACAATTTCGACGATATTGATATTTTAATAGGAAATCACCAACACGCATATAATCCAAGGTATCTCCTCAACCGTATCGTTATATTTGATGAGTTTAATCCAGATCCGTTTCTCGAATCATTCCCGTCTGCCGACTCGAATATTTCTGACTCGCCACACGAACTCGTTTCGGAATTCCTACAATCGGTCGATGAAATCCCCCTTGAAAATATAACCGATCTTATTGAAGCGCGAGCTCGCGAAGACGAGGACTACAACGCTAGTTTAAATTGGTTTCTGGAAAGGGGAGCTGATGAGCAGACAGTTAAGAAGGTTCTCGGGATTACTTCTGCTCGTTATAATACTGCTCACAAACTCTCTGCGTTTCTCACGTCCTCGCTACTGGTAATGGAGAAAACAGGATCCGATATGGAACTCGCCTATGATCCAGAATTGTGGGAGGAACTTGGCGTTAGACCCGAGACTCGATGTGTTCGTGACCGTAGTTCCGGGAAGATGCTCGTTTTGGAGCCACCGCCGTTAGAGACAGCTCAACAGGTCATTGGACTCGATGCGGTTCCAGTCAAGCGAATGTGGAATGCCGTCTTCGGTCGCGAATTCGACAAGAAACCGGTTCTTGAGCGAAACAGTATCGACCGGTATCTGAAACAAGGGCTGGAAATTGACGTTATTCAGGTAACCGAGAGCCGACACCCCTATTCTGGCGGGAGAATTTCATCACGAGATCAGCAGAGATTTGCACTCGTTCGGAACCTCGAAGACCGGGAGTTCCCGGTTATTTCGCGCAAGCGCGCTCTCAAACAGTACCAGTCAAGAGACTGGTTCGGAAAATGTGTCGAATCAGCTGGGGACGGTGACGGGGAATATCGAGTGCAGAACTACGGCTCTGTCCTCAGCTCAAACCGGTTCAAAGATGACTCACTTGGATTCATTTCTGGAAGTCCGTATCCAGGCGATGACGTAGTGAAACAGTGGTGTGCACTCTGTGGTGAGTCGGCACAACCAGTGCGTAGCGAGGACAAGACTATCGGAAGCACACTCGAATTTAGTACTGATCTCGGCGAAACGATCTACCGGCATTTCACTCATGATTTAGTTTTCCAGGCTATCCTCAGGTTTGGTAGAACTCCGGGTGAATCGGTCGATAGGAGTACTGTCTATGTTAATACGAGTGCGTCACCAGAGTGGATCTCTCCTCGAGAACTGACTATCGATGATTGGTTCAGCGCCACTAAGAGAGTGGCAGTCGTTGAAGAGCTAATCAGAGCCTCTGACTCGGATGATCGGCAAAGTTGGCAGACGATTGAAACACTGCACAAATCCGTTAACAAACGACTTGAAGCAACGAGGAGTGACATAGATAGCGTCAACAAGGAATGGGTTCGAAATGTTCTGCAGGATGAGAATCTAGTTGGTTGTATCGAGCGCGACTCCGGAGCTGGCTGGAACGGCGCAGATCTCTTCAGGTGGAATGAGGAGGAATCTCTACAACAGACTATTGGTATCGTCAACCCAGCAGACCACCTTCTCGTGACTGATGCCTACGCTATGTTCTTGAAGGTCACTGGAAACGGTTCAGTATGATATGCAATTTCAAATAGGGTTTGCTGTAGACTCCACACTTCTACAACGATTTTTGCCACGTGGTTCGTGTTGCTTGGTAACATTCCAGATCGACCCAACTTTTGGCCTATTAACCAAGCCGTAACCACTACAACTAGTATACACGTAGCATAATGCAATAGGCCGACCGCCTGCCGCTGAAAAAAAGAACATCGGGTGTGAAATCAAACCGCTTACGAGGGCGTAAGCTTCTGCGGCGAGATCTGAGATTGTTTGTATCGCACAGGTGGGGTGAGTGCTCCGGATTGAAACGCAGGTAGTAGGAGGTTCAGATGTGGAAAATGCCTGTTGGAAGGATAAGCCGCCGTAGAGAAGTTTATATCGCGCAGTTTGGGTGAGCGCTCTGGGGTGAGTGAGAACCCAGAAGAGATAGTGTGGAGTTGTCGACGGAGCGCTCGTAGACCGATCAACATTAGGTCGGTATTGATTCTCAGACACCTATGTATAATAATAGTTACGCGCAAACGCTTGAGTCGCATCGCTCCTTGATCGAACGCAGTCGTCGGTCGGCAGGTGGTGAGCTATGAGTGAAACAGTCGAGATCGAAAACCTACCCCAGGAAGTGCAGGATCTCGTTAAAGCCGCTGGCCAGTCGCTTGAACCAATTCAGCCGGACGCAGCGATAGACCGCTTCCTTGAGCGCAAGTCCTCGGAAATTCGTCCGGATACTGTTTCTGAATATCGTCGCAAGTTGGAATACTTTCAGAAATTCTGTGGAATGCGGCGGATTGGCAACCTGAATGAGCTTGATGGCCGAATTGTCGACGAATATCGTCGGTGGAGAAAAACAGAATCGGCCGATCAGTCGGAACCGCTCGCGGCCAAGACGATGCGAGACGAGATGTACCTTCTCCAAGACTTCGTGAACTTGCCGTGTTGAATAGATGCTGAGTCACGGTTAGAGTGGTTCACAGAGCGGTTCTATGTTCGAGATGGCGAACATTAGGACAATCTCACGGAACTGTCGATACCAGCCGAGCGCTCGCACGGCGTCGCCGAGCGAGCGCTTCGTTGTCGAATACGATGTTTCGGCCATCCAGCGCTGAGAGTAGCCTTTTGTCCGGATGAGTA
>NZ_JAAOHT010000096.1:0-12328 GCF_011440255.1 Haloarcula sp. JP-Z28
CGTCAGTATCACTATCTGATGCATCAGTCCTAAGATCAAGCTCTCGGTCATCATTCAATCCATCACTATCTGTGTCGTTTGCCCGCGGATTGGTACCGTGTTTATTGAGTTCTGCATCATCAGCGAGACCGTCCCCACCCGTGTCAACTAGTGTTGGATCCGTTCCATGCGTGTTTAGTTCCGCCCCATCGGAAAGACCGTCTCCGTCAGTGTCGGCTATTGTAGGGTCCGCTCCATGCGTGTTTAGTTCCACCCCATCAGAAAGACCGTCTCCGTCAGTGTCGGCTATTGTAGGGTCCGTTCCATGCGTGTTTAGTTCCACCCCATCAGAAAGACCGTCTCCGTCAGTGTCGGCTATTGTAGGGTCCGTTCCATGCGTGTTTAGTTCCGCCCCATCAGAAAGACCGTCCTCATCGGTATCTGAGTTGTTTGGGTCTGTAGACAGTTTTTGTTCGCGTGCATTAGACAACCCATCATTGTCGCTATCGATATCAGCTGGGTCCGGTGTCGCCGTTGCCTGTGTTGCTGTCTGTTCAGTTTGAGTTGGTGGCACCTCGGTTCCACTCTCTCCGATACCGTCTGCCGGCGCCGTTGAATCCTCTTGCAGAATGCCACTGCAGCCTGCGAGAGCTACAGTCAGTAAAAGCAGAGCGATTCTGGTTTTTTGCACACTCGGTGAATATGTGTATAAAATATAATGGCTAACTTACTGACAACAATTGCCGGAGCTGACTCAGGTCGCGACGGCCTGAGCGCGACAGCGATACCTCTACCTTTTTGTTGAACTGCGTGCGTGTTTTGCATGGGTTGCGATGGTTTCCGAACTCACCCGCTGACTGACCGCGACCCCGCGCCGGGACCTGGTAGGGCAGGTCCCACGACGGCGCGAGTACGTACCTGTAGCTGATGGGTGACTGGTATGTAAACCCTGCTTGGACTTCCGGGAGAGAGTTGATAGAATCCCAGCGCGAAGACGCAGTAGTTGATGGCATCCACGACCTCTTCGAAAATAAGTGGGACTGGTACGACGAGGAGACTACTGATTGTCAGGCGCGTTATGAATTGCGACACGGAGAAATCGACGGGGAAGCCCCGCTCCCAATGAACTGTGACAACCACGATATGCAGCGTCACTGCATCGGCAAATCGTTCTGTCCATACAACATCTACCAGAGCTTGCCCTTCCCCGAGTCGATGTACGACCAGCTCGACGACAGTGGCAGCACGGGTCAGTACCAAGCCTGACATAGACGGGAACCGAACCCAGTCCGTTGCTGGTGCTTCCTTTCTGACGCTCACTACGCCCACACGTTTTCGTGTAGGACCACTCCCGTTCTTGATTTGCCGGCTAAACCTATTAGAGTTCATACTATTGTATAATCACTTCGGCTCAAACAGCCTCTTTGCTGATAAATCAATGTTTCAGGGCGCTATACCGGCATTTTCTCGAAAGTAGTTCTATTCGCTCTATCTCAGTTATGGGAAAATGCCGAAATCATCCGAATACCAACTTTATAGAGCAATCACAACAGTACTTCCTCATTCCAGCCATCTCAAAGATAGGAAAACACCGAAATCAACCGAATACCAACTTCTTAGGACAATCACAACAGTATACCGGCGAATAATATGGGGAAATGCTGAAATCGCCCGAATACCAACTTTACACAGCCATCACAACACCAACAGCGTGGTTATTACGGCTCTAAATCAGCCATAACTCCGATATACTCCCTGCTTAGATGTTCTTTTCCCATTTCTCAAATTTTTGCGGTTGAAATAAATAATCACAACACCACTCACAGGCTTAGAGCAGAGTAAAGATTATTTTGGCGATTTTGCGCCGCTTATCGCCAATGTTTACCCGGGGGTAGCGTCCAAAGAGAAAGGGGGGTAAACAGAGGTGAAGCCAGAGCCGACCGAAAGAGGGCTTCAGGCGAGCGCCAAGGGGGCGACCCCCAGGAGGGGCGAACTATCAGGATGACTAGACAGGTGCGAAGGGTGAGAGGCAGGTGTGGCGAGACAGCAGTGGGCCGCCGGCAGTGCAGACTGAGGTCGGACAGTGGACGTCGGCGGCGGTGGGACAGTGGGCCAGGCCAGAGCCAGAGTGGAAGGGAGATCGCGACGACTGGGTGGGCGGCCATCATGGCGACAATGGCGGAGGACTGACTCGAGGATCAGTGGGGAGAGTCATCTTGCACACGGGGTAGTGGGCCCTGAGCGAAGAGGAAGACACAGTGGGCGAGACAGTAGACACTCGATGGGGACGACCGCAATCCTATCAGGTTCACAACACAGGAAATTTCGCGCGTTGTCGGACTGGGTCATCGCCGCCGCGACGGCCCACAACAACACTCGAAACAGGGGGGTTCTTTCAGCGGAAACGGTGGGGTGTTTTCCATCGGTAGGACTACCGGCAACACGACCGCGACGACCGTGACCGAGATGGACCAGTCCTCGAAAGCCCGCGGGTGCTCGACCGACCGCTCCGGGGCCCGCTGATATATCAACTCGAAAACAATCAGATATCGGTACGGAGGAGACATCTACCCACCGCAAAAACGGGTACTTTAGATTCAAGCAGGTCTAGAGGACAGTGATACCGAGACTATATGCCCAAGACTGTGGCCCGATCGCAACGATAACGAGCGCACCGCCGGCTAGTGCAATATTCTTCAGGAACTGCGTCATCTCGGTCTGCTGTTCTTCCTCGGAGACTGCCCAGAAGTCGTGGAATATGAGCGCAGAAACGATAAGGAACCCAGCAATCACCACTGCGCTCACCGCAGGTAGCACACCGGCAATAATCCCGAGCCCGCCTAGAATGAGGAGGACCCCAGAGAGTAGCACACCAGCCTTGGGTGCCGGGAGGCCCTTGTACTCTGCATAGCCAGTCATTTCTTCTGTTTCGAAAAAATGGTTCAGACCAGTAAACGCGAGCACACCCCCAAACAGAATGCGGCCGATGAGAAGTGCTACTCCCTCGGCACCTGTAATAGCCATTATACACGCACCTCCTGAGATGCTTTCGCTCTATTCTCCCTTATTGTTTCAACTATTATGGCCAAGTGTACCATATCTAATGCTAAACGGGACGCATTTGTAGGTGTTTGGCGACATCCATACCACTATGTAACACCGGTGTTACTGGCCCAGTTAAACTTCTCAACCCCCTACCCAGAAGTGTAGCTATGTCACACGATAATGACGACGAACGGTACGACGCTTCCCAGCAAGAGTTCGACGACGTGTCTGAACTTCTTCTGCCGGAATCAAGTAGTGTCGACAGTCAGCTCCGACTCCATGATGCGGAGGCAAACACGCTTCTCTACGTTACGGAGAGTAGTGAGGGCATCTCAGTGAACGTCCGCGACGACTCGGCGTTTACTGACGGATGAATCGACGAACATACCTCACGGCTGTAGCGACAGCGCTTGGTGTGACCGCCACCTCAGGTGCTGTCACTGCAGACGATGACAATGACCGGTATGAGTCAGTAACTCAAGAGTTTGCGGATGTGACGCAGTTTGCAGCGCCAGACGCTACTGGAACTGCTGACAACTACGTCCGTCTCTACGACGATACAACCGAGACGCTGATCTACGGGACTATACAGGGAACTGACCATGTGGCGATAGCGACTCGCGACGCATCAGAGATCGACTTCACGCCGTAGCCGGTGTGGGGAGCCGATCGTCGGTATCCATGCCAGTGAAGCAAAGTTTACACATCAAGACAAGCAGTACAGTGATTGAACGCTAGTCGTCTGGTTCTTTCAGTTTTTGCCGGGACTACTACGATCACTCCAAGAATCAGCAGACCTGCTGCCGGAAACCCGGTCAACTAAAAGACTCGGTTAGCACTCAAAGAGTACCTCAGCGAATGTATTAGAGCACACATGGAACTCACGGGCCACCTGCGGGATATCTCGTCAACCACCCTGAAGCCGCTGAGTGACCCAAACATATATTTTCAGAGTGTTCATAATATCAGATATGAACTCTTCAATGGAGGGGCTTGTTTTCGGTCTGGTACTTGCCTTCCTCACATTTGCGTACTATCTCTATACGGTCTATCAGGACGGGTATGATCCACTGGCACTGATTAAGACTGGTGAATTAATCGAGCGCTAATCGTTGCCCAGCTCTTGCAGTTTCTTTGCCGGGATCGCTCTTCTGTAGTGGTGAGTACTTTTTCATAACTGGAGCTCGTGATTCTATCCAATATGGTCAGCAGAGAGTGTTAACGAGGTCTTTCTGCCGGACAAAGAGGACTGCTTAGAGTATCTGCGTGAACAGCGATGGCCGGACGAGGTGACGTGCCCGCACTGCCGCAGTGCGGACACGATCAAGAAAGGAACAACGCGAAAGGACGCTCAACGCTATCGTTGTCAGGACTGTGAGAGCATTTTTAATGATCTCACAGGGACGGTGTTTGCCGAACATCAGCTCACCATTCCAGAGATGTTCCACATCATTCGAGGGATGGAAGAACATACGACGAACGAGATCTTTCAAGAACTCGACCGTACCTACAAGACGCGCTTGCCGAGGATCCTGAGTTTGACCTTTCTGGTGTCTGTGAGGCTGACGAAGTCTATGTCGTTGCTGGCGAGAAGGGACTCGAAAATAAGGATGGAAGTCCGCGCGAGCGCGGACTTTCAAAAAAGGACGCGGAACCTTCGATTCAGACAAACCACCCGTCGTAACACTCGTCCGTCGGAGTGACGGACGAGTTCGATTCCTCGTCCGCGATGATCTCAGAGACGTTGACGCAGACATCGCCGAGTACGGCGATGAGATCGTGATCCTTTGTACCGACCAGTACAGTATCTACGACGGAATCGACGAGTACGACGAGATTGATGGCCATTTAGCCATCAATCACGACGAACACTACGTCGTCGGTGATGCCCACACAAACAGCTGTGAGAATCGATACAGCTTCCTTCGCAACTGGTTACGAAGGTTTCGAGGCGTCTCAAAACACCACTTACAGGGCTACTTGAACTTCTTAAGCTGGGTCCTCAACACCAATGACTGGTTCGAGCAACTCCTAAGTACTGACTTCTACAAATGAGCGGGATCGTTATTTCGGACTACACGCAACCACCGTCTAGATCCAGTTCCGTGAATGATCGCGAGACTGCAAGCGGATGGGAGTCAGAACAATCTACATTATGTACATTATGTATGAAACCTAGATAGTGAAGAAAATCGGACGAATCTGAGGTTAATCGTTCGCGGCCTGCTTGCTCAGCATCTCCACAACTTCCTGAACACGTTCCTCATCAGTTTCGATACCGCGCTCTCGGAGGATCTGGAGAGCGACCTCGTCACCGTGGTTCGCAATCACCCGGAGACACGCATCTTGAAACTCTCGTCCCTCGAACTTGGGGACGTCAAACATTGAGCATACGGCAGTCACCGAGGATCGCATTCGGGTGACACCATTCCACGTCTCCTCTCGGACATAGAAGCCGTGCATATCGGTCTCGTCAAAGGAGAAAGCCGGCCCACCGGTGGATTCGTCCAGATCCTCCTTATCTTGATCAGGTGCGGACTCAGTCTCCGACTCTGTGTCCTCAGTAGCTATCTCCTCATCCGGTTGCGGTTCATCCTCCGTGTCAGTACGTTCGTCGTCTGACGCCGTCTCTTCCTCCGTTTGTTTGAGCTGCTCGGCGACATCTCCGAAACGGTCGTCCTCATTAGGCATGACTGTGTTCCTCTACGAGGTCCGCCAAGTGATCGAAATTCGGGATCTGGTCGCAGTCTTCGTCGAACTCTGAGACGGGCATTCCTTGCTTGAACGCGCGGGAAATCGCAGTGCGTTCCCGGATTCCGGGCTTTGGAATACTCTCAACGGTCTGGTCAGAATCATCAAGAGTATCGAATATCTCTGGGGCTAGTGTCCGGACGTTCACCGATGCCGCGGACTGCTGTCGGCTTTCCGCACAGTTCTGTACCCACATTCAGAACGAGGAACTCTATGGCTCGCTTGATCGTCTGGACTGATCGGACTCGTGGTCAGCCCGGGAAGGCCCCTTCGCCAGATCTGCTACGAGAGTCACCCGACTCTCTAAATTAGATGATCACGCGGTATTCCTAGGTGTCGGTGATGCGAAACCGCTTGTGCGAGAGTGGTGTGATGAGAGTAGCGTCCGAGGGGAGTTCGTCGGCCTCGTCGAGAAGCGTGCGCCAACTCACGCTGAATGGCATATCTGGATGCATGACGCGGGAGCACAAAACTCCGCGACTAACGCTCTCCCCCCGACACACGTTCCAGACGAGTATATTCAGTGAGCTACCGTCCACTGCTGTGGTCGTCGCCTTCGAGCGCGTCCCGAAGCCCGTCCGGAAGTAGGGGGAACAGCTTCTCCGCGTGAAAGGCAACGTTCTCGTAGGCCTGCTCGACGTATTTTCGCTTCGAGTCCACACACTCCTCGGCGAGCGCTTCCAGTTCGTCCATCATCGATCGGAGTTCGTCCTCGGCTTCGAGCATCTCAGCGGTCAGCGCTAGTTCCTTGATCGCCTTGGCGGCTGCGCGTCGTACACGGCCGTCGTCGTCGCGGAGTGCGTCCACGTAGAGGTCCCGCAGTCGTTCGCGGTGGGTCGCAATCTCGTCGAGCGTCCACTCACCCGGTAACGGCCCGTCGGTGAGGTCCGAACCGACCGTTCGATAGGCTAGGCGCGGATACAGACCAGCAGCAAAGCGGATCACGGACTGTCGCTGGTATCCACCGTCGGCATCGTAGAGGTCGCGACACATCTCGAAACACTCGTCGAACAGGGCGGCTCGTTCCTCGAGTTCGGTATTCTCGATTTCGTCGATCGCCCGATTCACGCGCTCGGTATCGCCAGGGGAGAGTGCGTCGGCGAACGCCTCACGAGTGTGATCCATACGCGTTCTTGATCGGATGGCGGCGTAATTCCTCGGATTGGGCTTCGAGAGAATCTCTATTCCTCACCCGGCGGGTCGTCGACATAGTCTTCATGCCACCAGACAGTCCGGCCTGCAGGCGACCTGACCGCTGTCGCCGTGAACACTTCGACGGAGAACGTCTCCGTTACGACCGTATCCGATCCGTGAAGATGGGTAGCGAGATAGCGCAGTGGTTCGGAGAGCGCTTTGTCATTCCACGTATACTTCTCCCGGAGCACGAGCAGGGCGTATGTCCGATCATCGTCTAGCGACCAGATCGTGGCTGTGGCGAGTCTGACGCTGACGTAATCGTCGGCGACCACGTCCGGATGTGTAATGTCAATATGCCAAAGTGTCGCTTCCTCGGACTGAAAGAGGAGAAGCGGATCGAGGTGCTCGGACTGGAGATGTTCGGTCGTCAGTTCTATATCTGTTGTGTCGGGACGAGAGAGATAATTTCTTCCCGGCCTAGAGAATTCTGAAGGGGAGCTCTCGTGAACGAACAGCCATAGCCGACTATATCGTGGACCTCAAAAACCCGGTCATATGCGAGATACTACTCGCTGAGGCGGATTTCAAAGGAGATTGTCAGATTGCGTTCGGCTCGAAAGCGGACGCAGAGGAGTGGGTGGCTGAACAGAACCGAGAACACACGAGCAGGGGGCAACTCCGCTCCACACCGCGCATCCGGCCGACACGTCGGATATCGACGCTACGTCGTCTTCCAGCCGGTGAAAGGCGTCTGGGTTCCATATTCGTAGGCCTACAACCCCCCAACCCCCTACAGTATTACTACGGACTTAGGCCATAGATACGTTATAAGGATGGCGGATTTCGACCTCACACTCACGGAGGCAGCAGTTCGGGATCTGGCACGTTCCCAGTCATACGACCGGGGGGAAAACTACTACGACGAGGGTGCCGTCGTCGAGCTCGTCCGGCGCGGTGAGACGATCCGAGCGGCGGTTGAAGGCAGCCAGTACGAGCCCTACCAGGTGCGAATTGAACTTGACGAAACCGGGGTCGTCGACACGGCGTGTTCCTGCCCGTACAATCACGGTGGAATCTGCAAGCACCGTGTCGCCGTCCTCCTGACATACGTCCGCGATTCCGACGAAATCGACGAGCGGCCGCCAGTCTCCGAACTGGTCGCCGACGCGGACCCCGAGGGTCTCCGTGACGTTCTCGTCGACCTCGTCGAGAGTCGCCCGGAGTTGGCAGAGCAGGTTGAGTCCCGGCTCGAACCACTAGACTCGGGAGATGAGGGCGACGACGCTCGCGACCGTAGGCCCGACATCAATCGGGAGTCGATCCGCCAGCAGGTGCAGTACATTCTCCGTCCCACCGAAGATCGGAGCGCCCACGCGTACGACCCGTATGAGGCGGTCGAAACTGACGTCGAGAAGTTGGGGAACCTCCTCGACCAGGTACGGACAGCCGTCGAGGCCGGCGACGGCGAGACGGCACTGGATATCCTCGAACCGCTGGCCGACGAACTCATGGACGAGGAGTGGCTCGCTCTCTCGTACGACGATTCCAACGCAATCTTCGAGTTTTTCGACGAGGTCGACCGAGTACTGGCCGAGGCATTACTCACGGCTGACCTCTCGGAAGCCGAGCGTGCCGACTGGGAGGATCGCCTTTGGGCGTGGGAACAGGAGATGGGAAGCTATACCCATCAGCCACCGTACAGCGTCGCCCTCGAAGCGGCACAGCGGGACTGGGACTTCGAACCAGTCCAGCGGGCGATGCAGGGCGACATCGGCTACGCGGACCTCTGGGAGGGCGATCCGCCGTGGTATGCTGAGGACTTCGTCAGGGCCCGACTCAACGTTCTCAAACGCCAGGACCGCATCGAGGAGTACCTGAACCTGGCGGAGACTGCGGACCTGATCGACGACTACGTCACCATGCTCGTCAAGGCGGACCGGATCGACGAGGCAATCGAGTACGGCCGACGCAACCTGTACTCCCCGAAAGAAGCACTCACGCTGGCCAAAGCCCTTCGGGAACACGACCAGTCGGAGGCCGCTCTGGAGATAGCCCAGCACGGATTAACCCTTGACGACAGCAGCGGGCAAGCGGAGTTGGCCGAATGGCTCCGTGATAGAGCTAGCAGCATGGGCGAATTCGAGATTGCGCTGGAGGCAGCTATCGCCGCATTCGCCGTCTCGCCGACGCAGATCGTCCTCGTCATCGGAGTGGTGAACTCCATCCGCCGTGTCGCCCAACACCTCCACACACCGTACGAGACGGTGAGACAGGCCGTCAATCGGCTAGAAGACGCAGGCTACGTTTCCTATGAGACGGGCTCGCTGTAGTCGAAGAACGCGTACGCGACGCAGCCCGCGAGCTCGTCGCTGCCAGCGCCAGCGTCAGCACCCTCTATCGAGGAGGTACGTCGCCCCACAGTTCGGTGACTGGCCGTTCGCGTTTGCGCGGATCAACGCCGTCTACGTGTGGACCCAGTCGACACCTCCCGATGAACTCGTCGATTGTCTTCAGCAGCACGACGGCCCGCGAACGGTCGCCATCCTCGAGGAGGTCGACCTGTCTAAAGATCCCAGCGTCATCTACGGTCTTCAGAGTATCGGTGACGCAAAGTGCTAAACAGTCGCCCCTATCGATTTGTTGTGTGAGCGACCACCACAATCTGTAGACCCACCTCTATCGACTTGTTCCTGTCACCGATGGAACTGAGTCATCGATAACACCCTCACCCCTATCGACTTGTTCGATGAACACCCTACTGATTGAGCTGTGCATTCACGACGGTGCGGAGTTCGTCATTGTGGACGTCGTCTAGCCGCGAATCTTCTCGGAGCGTCTCGATGATGGTCTCCGGGTTCTCACCAAACGTGAACTCGAGGTAGCTACCCGAGTGTGGTCCCTGACTCTTCCGCTCTGTCTCGACCAACGAATACGTCGTGAGTTCTTTCATCTTATTCACGTACGTCTCCTGGTGGTACTGATCCGAATCTAGGGTTCCTGTCAAGTACTGATACACCCGGTATCCAATCGGGCTCTTTGCTGCACCAGTTCCGGCCTCACGGGCCACAGCTGCAGTCGCGAACAGACAGAGCTTCTTCTGCGTACTAATCCCACGTGTCACCTCCAACACGCGGTTCTTCTCAACCTTATCCTGGGCTTGTCGAACATGTTCCTCCCGGACTTTGTCTGCACCTGTTTTTTCTGCAATCGACCCCGCTGTTCGCATCAGGTCGATCGCCTTCCGTGCATCCCCATTGGTTTGGGCAGCGAATGCAGCGGCAAGCGGGATGACATCACCGCTGAGTGTATCCTCGTGGAAGGCGTCCTCCCGAGCCCGGAGAATTTCCCGGAGCTGGTTGGCGTCGTAGTCACTAAAGTGAACGTCCTCGGGGGTAAAGGAACTGAGAGCGCGACTTCCCACACTCTCCATCATCTTCGTGTCGTTAGTGATGGCAGTGACAGAGACTTGGGCAGTAATCTCGTCGGTGCTTCCAGCACGAGAGAGCTGGTAGAGAAGGCGGGAGAAGGCTGGCTCGTCTTTATCTCGACGACCGACGAGCATATCGAGTTCATCAAGAATGAATACAACTGTATCGTAGTGGTCGTTGATCAGACGGTAGAGTTCGCGCCATTTTTTCTTGTTTGGAACTCCATGCTCCGGGACATCGACAGTTGTTCCGATGTCGTTCGCTACCTTTCGCGAAAGTTCGTAGACAGCTGCGCCGAGGGTTCCCACGTTCTGGCAGTTCATCTGGATGACGCCGAACCGGATATCGCGGCTTTCACAGAGTTCGACGATGTTCTGACAGACAGCGTTGATGATAAGAGATTTCCCGGTTCCAGAAGGACCATAGAGGTGAAGGTTCGGCGGTCGTTCGTTACTTATTGCGACGCGGAGGTGCTGAGTAATATCGGTGAGCTGCGTGTCACGACCGACGATACGTTCCTCGTCGACGATCTCGTTCGGCTCAAGGAGCGACCGGTTCTTGATGAGACTCGCGGCTTCTTCCTGCTCAAGAATGATATCTTTGATAGAACCCGTGGACTCGGAGGTTTCCTCGGGACCAGGATCCGTGGGCATACCGGGACTCACTCTACGAGGATATTAAAAGATTCCCCTGTCGATTTCTTTTCTACCGGTATGACGGGCAAATCCACGGTATTAGAGGTTTACACTGTTTCCCTCCGTAACCTCCGACGATTTGTTAGGGGTTATCGTCTCGACCAATTCAAAAGAATACCCACACACCCTCTCACCCCTATCGATTTGTTCCAGCCTCCAAGGAAGGGGGGGTGACAGAATTCCCGATTGGACTGACGTCTCATCTACGTCACGATTAGGGTGGAATTGAGAGTCTCTTCCACCTTTTCTTTTTCTGCCGTGTTGAATAGATGCTGAGTCACGGTTAGAGTGGCTCACAGAGTGGTTCCATGTTCGAGATGGCGAACATGAGGACAATTTCACGGAACTGCCGGTACCAACCCAGCGCTCGCACGGCATCGCCGAGCGAGCGCTTCGTTGTCGAATACGAAGTTTCGGCCATCCAACGCTGAGAGTAGCCTTTTGCCCGGATGAGTGCGTTATGTCCCAACGTCAACGGCCTTGACCCACGCTGTAGAATGAGTGGTTCGACGCCGTGCGCGTAGAGCTCGTACTTCATGACCCAGTTGTGGAAGGCTTTGTCAGCGGCGACGGATAGCAGGTCGTCCGCGTTCCGGCGGACGACCTGCGGTCCAGTCTTTGTATCGTGTTTCCACCGAGCAGAGATATGGACGTCAAGGACAGCAAGAGACTCTCTATCAGTTAGCGTCGTCACTTTCAGCGTTTGAACGTTACTTCCCGACCGCTGGCGGTAGTACGACGAGGCCGAGCGGCGGTCGAAGAACGTGCTATCGAGTGCGGCGTGGCCAGACTGCGGGTGCTGCTGCGCTGAAACGCGCAGCAGCGCCCGCCACACCCACATTTTCAGCCGGTCGAACGATTTGTAAATCGTGCTGTAGTCTGGGAGATCGTCTCGATCTAAGCTGAGGACGTCACGAATCTCAGCCATGTATTTCAGCCGATTTGGCGTTTCTCGGTAGCTGTGGCCGTCTTCGAGGCGAAGACAGTGCAGCACGACGTGCTTCCAGCGGGCGAACCCGCCGCTGGCGGGCTCGCCCGCGTGCTTTCCCAACGCTTGTTTGACTAGGTGCCGACACTGCTCAACGAAGTCGAGGAGATCGACTTCCATGGACAGAGTCGGTTTCCTCGGCTTCGTCCTTCTACTCCATGATATTAGCAGATCAGATCGCTATTCACCTATGGAAACGCTGCTACCTAGACGAACCACCGTTATCGACAAAATATTTGCGCCGTCCTGTAGTCTGCGGCTCTCCCAGCCGGCAGGCGGCCGATATCTTCAGGCGGTGCGGTCGC
>NZ_JAAOHT010000097.1:0-12265 GCF_011440255.1 Haloarcula sp. JP-Z28
CGAAATATGTCCTGCCGTCGTTCGGAAGACCTGTCACAGCCAACCATCCCAAAGTTCGTCGAGTCCATCGCGACGACTGTTCGAGGGCAGCCCGACAGCGCCGATATTCAAGCGGTTGTCCTCCGTGCGGTGGCCCGGCGCTCAGACAGTATCGACCTCCCGGACGTACTCGAACTTCGCTCGCTTCTGGACGTCAACGGCGAGCAGGCAGATACGCTAGAGGAACAGGTCACAAGCATCATCAGCGCCATCGAAGCTGAATTCGCTGACTGGGACCGGCGGGAGGTCGCTGCATGAACGCAGCAGGAACGGCCACGCTGGGTGATTTCGGCGCTGGTGGCCCACGCTCGGATGCGTTGATTGACAGAGAGCGCGCGGCACAGGAGGCCGCTACGGGCGAATGGGAATTTCTCGCCGCTGGCAACGACACGATCGGCTGGCACATCCCCGACACCGGAGCGACAGTCCTGCTCAAGCGAAGCGATGCTGGCTGGACGCTCGAACGGGCGACCAAACTGGTCGGGACGCGAAGCACACTCGATGCTGGGCTGGAGCTTGCCAGCTCGTACATGACAGACAGACAGACCGGAGGGAGCCTCGACATGGCGATGATCGAGCGCGAGCAGTGGCGTCGCGAGGAACGCCAGCGAGTTTCGGCAGCACTGGCACGCGCCCGGTTCTGGCAGTCGGTTGCGCCACACAAAATCGGCTTCTGGGACGCCGTCGACGAGACGCTGCTGGCTCACTACCCGGGCTGTCGGTACAAACGCAGGACGACACTCGATGACTTCCGAGAGGAGGATTCATGAGCGACACTCCTGACCCAATCCTCGACAAACTCCCTCCCGAGCGGTTGCTGGACGCCGACCATCTCCAGCCCATCGTCGCCGGCATCAACTGTATGCACTCAATGGAGACGATCCAGCAGTATCTCGCATACGAAAACCAGCACGAGAACCGGACGCCAGTCCAGTCTCGCCTCCGAGAGCGGGCACGCGAGATCCGTCGCGATGAATCGGATACCGAGGAGCAAGCCGTCGCATAATTTCTGTGCCCCAACGGAGTGAGGGGCGTCCCACGGAGGACGTGCCGCATACCGATTATGACTGAGAACAAGACAGACGAGACGGCTGTACAGCAGTTCGACGACCTCGATATCGACCCTGATGCCGTGGATATCGGTGATGGACTGAAAACGGCCGAAGACGCGTCTACGGTTGTCGTCGCTGGTGTCGACGCTGAAAAGGAGCGGGTGAAGGTGTACTCCCCATCCGGTGAGCTGACGGTCAATCGCTGGGTGAGCATGGACCTGTTCAGTGTGCATCAGCCCAACGAGGACATCCAGACCGACGCCGACCGGGAAGCGTGGCTGAACGAGACGCTGCCGAAGAAGTCCACGCATATCGACGGCAACGTGTACCCACTCAGGTATGCCATCGACGAGGACGGGAACGTGATCGCGGAATAATCGAGGAGCCGTACCAGCCACTCTTTCACTCACTCTCATGCTCACGGTTCCCGAGCGCAAGCGCTCGGGGGACACGCTCCACCTTGGACCGGCAGGCCGGTCCGGCGGTCCCGCTTCAGGAGGTAGGTGAGGCTCATCGCGATGAATCGGATGGCTGGGAACGAGCCATCGTATAATTTCTGTGCCCCAGTGGGGTGCGGGGCGTCCCACAGAGGGCGTGCCGCCGACCGATTATGAGTAAGAACAAGACAGACAAGACGGCTGCACAGCAGTACGACAACTACCCCGATCCCGACGCCATCGTTCACTTTGGCGATGTCTCGGAGGAACTGGTCGAGTTGGTCGAGGAAACGCTAGAGACGTCCGAGTTCCTGTCGACCTCTCGCGACGACCTGCCCGAAACGACGCTGCTCGTCGAGGCGGTCGAAAATGAGTGACGACCACCTGTTCATCGTTGTTGAGGGCGTCGGGCCAGCAGATTTTCCTGAGAACGAGGCGAGTTCCAACAAGCAAGACGAGGCCGTTGCTCTCGCGAACGACATACACGACTTGATCCGGGAGGAGTACGGCAAGGAGGAGATCGAGGGCGTCATCCCGGTGGTCAATCCCGACGCCCACGAGCAGATGCAGGCGACCGAACTCTGACCGGGTGAGAAGGCAGTTTCTTCGGCCATGGTGCTGGCTGGAACGCCCGCTCAGTAAGTGTGCGTATTGAGCTCAATCACTGGGAGACGATTGCAGAGTCGATGGTGCTTCGTTATCGGTATTGTCTGAGGACTCGTGTACAAGTGCCACGCCGGCATTAACGCCACCGAGCCAGAGACAACCCAGGAAAACCACTATCGACAGATCATCGGAGAGGAGAGGACTGTTTGGCGTAAGAAGCATCAGCGTGGGTGCCAACACACCGACGAGAGTGTACCAGAATTTCGAGCGGGGACCAGACCATCTGGTTCGATACTGGGGATACGCAAGATAACCGTACCCTGCAATTGACGACGTAACTGCTATACTACCCCCAATCCACAGATCTCCGCGCTGTATACCAAAGACATAGCCAAGTACGGCACCGATTCCGAGACCGACCAAAGCCGAGGGCCAAGACTTCATGACAGACACAACAATTGGATGTGAGATAAATTATTACTCTGCACTGACCACTCCTGTACGAGAATAGAATCACGCTTTAACCAGCTCTAGTCACCGAATTTTCTGTGCCCCAGCAGGGTGAGGGGCGTCCCAGAGAGGGCGTGCCGCCTGTCATTCATGGCTACCACAGAATCCCGTAGCGACGTCAGCAGCATCGACGAGAGCGAACTGGAGGAGGCTGACCCGAACAACCGGACCGTTCGGGCACTGACCGAAGTGATGACCGTGATGGACTCGATTGGTCGGGCACGAAACGCCGACGCCCTCTTCCTGGTCAACTCCGGGTCTGGCTCAGAGTATCTTGTCGACACTCGAACAGGGAGTTGTGAGTGCAAGTGGAAACAGTTCAACCCCGGCGAGGAGTGCAAGCACCAGAAGCGAGTCGCCTTCGCCACCGGCGAGCGACCTATCCCGCAGTGGGTGGACGACGACGCTCTGGACGACCAGTTCGGATTGCACGTCGACGGCGAACCCCGCAAGGCAGTCGCTGACGGCGGAGTCATGCAGGTTCGGTTTGACGACGGCGGTGTCACAGACCCCAACGAGGACCCCTTGGCCGTCACCTCCGAGGACGAACCACGAACGAAGCGAGCGAAGCAGGAAGATATCGACGTTTCCTTCCTCGCAAAGCCCGGTCGCTACGAGGTTCACTCAGCGTCGGATAGCCGGTACGAAGTCGACGTGCTTGAGGAGACGTGCAGTTGTCCCGATGAGGCCGAGCGGTGCAAGCACCGTCGCCGGGTCGAGATCGAGATCGACGCCCAGCGAGTCCCGCGCCCGGATGGAAAACTGCCAGACGCCTAACCGGGCGCCGCAGTGTGTTTTCTGCCCCTCTGGTCAGGTGAGAGGATGTCTCGAAATATGTCTTCACAAACTGTCCAGACAGAGTTGTCTACAGCTACGTCGGGTTGTCCCGAGTGTGGCGGCGAACTCGACAGCAGTGGGCGGGAAACGAACTGCGAGGACTGTGGCCTGGTAACCGACCAAGACCAGATCGACCGCAGGCCGGAATGGCGGACGTACGACAAGGAGGAACAGAAACGGACGGGCGCACCTCGGACGGCCACTCGCCACGACCGAGGCCTGTCGACGAACATCGGCTCGGTTGAGAGTGCAGATATCATCCGTCTTTAGCTAAGAGAAAAACCGCGTGACAGCAGCGGCTTATCGAGGCTTCTTTTCGAGAGGAATGAGGAGTCGATAGCTGTGTCCAACAGAGCCTCCTCATCGAGAATCATGCGTCGGCTCACTACACTGTTGCCCTCCGAGTTCCTCGAAGAGCACGCCGAGGAACTCGGCGTGTTCGAGCGAGAGGGCAAGCTCCAGATTCCTGTCTCCGTGTGGGCGCTCGTGTTCGGCTTCGCCGCAGGCGAGAGCCGAACACTCGCTGGGTTTAGACGCTGCTACAACGCTACAGCTGACGAACCGATCTCTTCTGGCGGCTTCTATCATCGGTTGACACCGTTGCTCGCAGAGTATCTCCGCGACCTCGTCGAGCGTGGCCTCGACGAGGTCGCTGTCCCTGATACTGTTGACGCTGATATCGACCGATTCAGGGACGTGATGATCGCTGATGGAACGGTGTTGCGGTTGCACGAGTTTCTCTCTGATGAGTTTCAAGCCCGCCACGAGGAGCAGGCTGGAGCGAAGCTTCACCTGCTCCACAACGCTACCGACCAGACCATAGAACGGATCGATGTGACTGATGAGAAAACGCACGACAGCGCGCTGTTCAAGACTGGATCGTGGCTGCAAGGCCGACTGGTTCTGTTTGATCGAGCGTACTTCAAATACCGCCGCTTTGCGTTGATCGACGAGAACGACGGCTACTTTGTGAGTCAGCTGAAGCAGAACGCAAATCCGGTGATAACGGCGGAATTACGGGAATGGCGCGGCCGCGCTATTCCCTTGGAGGGCAAACAGATCCACGACGTGGTCAATGATCTCTCGCGGAAGTACATCGACGTAGAGATGGAAGCGGAGTTCAAGCGCGGCCAGTACGAGGGAACTCGGTCGTTGGACACGAAGCGGTTTCGCGTCGTCGGCGTCCGCAACGAGGACGCCGACGACTACCACCTGTACATCACGAATCTGCCGAGAGAGGAGTTTCTCCCGACAGATCTAGCGACGCTGTATCGGTGTCGATGGGAGGTAGAAACGTTGTTCCGTGAGTTGAAGACGCAGTACGAACTGGACGAATTCGACACGAACAGCCCTGATGTCGTGAAAATTCTACTGTACGCGGCGTTGCTGTCACTGCTGGTGAGTCGTGAGTTGTTGGATCTGGTCACCGAGCAGGCCGACGATGAGATCGTGTTTCCGCCGGAACGCTGGGCGGCGACCTTCCGGTCGCACGCCCAGCTCATCCTCCACGAACTCGGCGAGTACCTTGGCTACTCGCCACCACCGTTGCTGGAGCGGCTGATCGAGGATGCTCAGAAGATCCACCAACAACGACCGATCTTACAAGAAACGCTCGCTACCGCTACACAACCGAGGTGTGAGTCTTAGCTAAAGACGAATGCCCAACTACAACTCAACAGGAGAACACCAGCCGAAATTATCCGGAGCTAAACAGTACCGAGTTTAGAAAAATGATGAACTACTTTTATTCTGCGGAATATGAACCACTATGTCACAGACGAACGAAGATGCTGTTCGAGCGTACTACACGGCGGTCGATGCTGAAGAGTATGATACAGTGTTTGCTCTCTTTGATGAGAGTATAGTGTATGAACGCCCTGGGCAGGACAACATTCGTAACAGAGACGCTCTCAAGGACTTTTATCTCAACCAACGGCCGCTGTCTGCTGGGTCCCATGAAATCCACTCGCTCACCAGCGAAGACGAGACTGTTGCGGTGAGAGGGACATTTAGCGGCGTGCAAGCTGATACCGCTGTCTCATTTGGATTTGCCGACTTCTTCGTATTCAACGAGGCTGGTCTGATTAAGCGTCGCTACACCTACACGGACCGAGATACGGTTTGATTGGTCGCGACGCTGAAGCTCAACGTGACGACTGAGGGCCGTGTTCCCGCGTGCGTCGAGACAGGATAGGAACCCCAGCAAGGGGTTGTACTTGTACTGTGATGTGTGTCGGAACCAGCGCCGGAGGATACCAGCAAACCACACCCGAGCTCAAAGACGAGCATCTCAGCGGTATCTCGTTCAACGACACCACCCACCTCATGCCATGGGCAATATATACGGTCCCACCGGGAACGGCCATCGACGGAAAGGCGAGCGGGGAACTCACGGAAGGTGGACGGAGACTGCTGAAAAAGTCGCTCATTTCTCTCATTCCGTAACTGGGAAACGATAGAAGCAAGTATTCGTTTCGACAAAACGGCCAAGAATCAGCACGGTCGGTAATTCCTCTGTACTGCCTGTCCCGTACATGAGCCACTCACGCAGGGCCGTCCGCCCTTCCCTGGCGTCGACGGCTTGCTCGCCAGCGACAACTCCATGGCCGGTCGAAGTTCACCAGCAAGCGCGACCGGAATCTCGCTCACGGGCTTGGCGAAATCCGACGCATTGCGAGTGCGCTGTCTGAGAGTAAGGCGGTGAAAGAGCAGGCAGCCACGTTCTTCAGGGAAGCCCAAGACAAGGACCTCCTAATCGGACGGTCGATTGAAGACGGTGCAGCGGCCGCTGTATACGCTGCCTGCCGATGCAATGGCCTCGTGACGATGGAGACGGTAGCCGACGTTGCCCGGTGTTCAGACTCCCATATATGGAACTGCTACCGGACATTCTTGGTGGAAGTTGACCTTCCGATTCCAGTATCGCTCCCGGTGGACTGGGTGGCGCGGATTTGTTCGGACCTTCCATTCGACGTTTCCCCGGAGATTCGCCAGCGGGCACTCGAACTCGCAGAGCAGGCAACTGAGTCTACCGAGATCAACGGGCGACCAGACGGTGTCGCAGCCGGCGCTCTGTACCTCGCCGGGAAAGAGTCAGACATCCGGCTCACACAAGCGACGATCTGCGAGCCACTAGATGTGCATATTACGACGGCCCCGCAGTGGTTCCAAGAGATCGAGGAGTATATCGTTGCGTGACCGCTCGCGACCGTTGTTTTGCGTGCCCCGGCGAGGGTGCAGGGCGAGCCAACAAGCACGTCCTGAGAGAGACATATGTCAGTTACTGATACTCCAGAATCGGCGGCACAGCACGACTCTTCGAGTGTTTTTGCGTCGGTCCCAGCGCCACGGTCGCCAACGAAGGTCGCATCGTTTGTCGAACGAGTCCTTGTCGAACTTCGCCACGAAGCGGTGGCTGCTCGGTACGTGACTGATCTAGACCAAGCCGGAGCGAAGACGATCTGGTGTCGAGTCAAGCACACGCCGTTGGACGTCGACGCAGAGTACGTCCAGATTCGAGACGACCCCCGGCTAGGGGTTGACGTCGAGCCGTGTTCGCAGGCGACAGTTCGAGAACGACTGTCCAGTGTCTTGACCACGACCGGACTGGGCGCGTCGACGTTCGGCCGCTGGCTGATGTCTCGATGTGCGACGGCTGATGAGACGATACCACTACTCGACAGAGCAGCCGTACGTCTCAGAATAGGTGAAGAATTATACTACACGAACGTATAGCATTTGTATATGTCTGATGCAGACAGCGATACTGGAAACGGTGGTCCAGAGATGGTACAAATAAACCTCCGATTGAGCAAATCGTTTCTCGAAGACATCGATGCAACGTGGCAGGAGGAGGGATTCAATTCACGGAGTGAGTTCCTTCGCCACGTCGCTCGGGATGCAGTGAAGCACCCTGCATTTAGTCGGAGTGGGTGGAAACAGATCGCCGCGAGCGAGCATGATCTTCGGGCGGGTAATGCTGAACTGGTTTCGCGTGAGGAAGTCCGTACAATGATGGATCAAGACGGTAATGACGAGTGACGCTGAGTGGACGTGGAAGTTCACTGAGCGTACGACTGAGCAGTTTGGTGATCTCGATACACACGTTCAGGATCGAATCGTTTCGAAACTAGACGAAGTTGTCGACTCAACATGGCGCGAGCCCAAGGACTTCCTAGAACCACTGACTGGCGGGCCGTTCTGGAAACTCCGAGTTGGAACGTACCGCCTCGCATGTGTGCTTGCACATGATGCCTCAGTGCTTGAAATCCACGGAACCGAACACCGGAGCGGTGCTTACACGGCTGACGACGACTGACTGTCGCTTGTTCGTTCTGGAAGGTCGAGATCACCGAGGGCAGCGTGCTGGCGGAGAACACAGAGATGCGGGCAGACGGTCGTCGCCTGGAAGACTTCGCAGCTGCACCAGCCGGTGTGGGTCCCGTTTGGATGCTCGGCCAGCGAGCAATTAACGGGACAGTCGTCGTCGACGGAAACGAGGAACAGGTCCGGACGGCCACCCTTCGTTACGTCGACACTGGCATCGAGGGGGCACTGTCTAGTTCTGGATGACCTCAGCCGGCGTTTTGCCGTCGAGTGCCTGGTTCGGCCGTTCATGGTTGTAGTGGTGTCTGAAGCGTCGTAACCACTGTTTCGCGCTGGATTGACTGCCCCTCTAGAAGGAGTGAAAGCGGTCGATTCACATGGTCACAGTCTGGAACCATTTTTCGATGTGGTTCCGGATTCGATAGTCAAGCCGACCGCTCAAATCGTGGCGTGAGAGGGCAGTCAAATAGCCGCCAGCATCGACGAAAAACACTGAATCGGCGACATCATGTTTCTGAGTGAGTCGATGAAGGAACGCCGCCGCGGGGTCGGTTCCGCGGCGGCTGAACACGTCGACATCTAGCAACAACTTCGAATCAACGTCGACGGCAGCGTACAGCCACTTCTTTTCGCCGTCAACTTCGATTTGTTTCTCGTCGACTGCGACCCGCGACGGCTCCGCCGTCGGCAGGTCGCTCTGTTGTTCCGATAGCGTGTGAACCCAGTTCCAGACCGCTCCGTGAGAGCGATCGACACCCAGCAAGTCTAAGATTGCGACCGTCTCCCTGATCGACAGCCCCGCCGTATGGAGACGCACCCCAAACCGCCGGACGGGTGTCGGGGTGCGCTCATTCTCCCAAACATCTTGGCTGTCCTTATCTAACGTTTCTCTGAGGAAGTCTGCGAGTGGCATGAACACTTCTCGCTACGACCTCCTCGCTTCTCAAACTCGCTCAACTAGACAGTGCCCGTTGATGTTCATAATAACTTGCTGGATACAGAGCGCGCACCAGCCATCGTAAGGTGTGGGAGTCAGTGCCGCTCAAATGGGTCGATACGTGCCACTCATATGTGAGCCCGACCTCAGGATGTGATAACCTTGTTCCGAATCACATTTGAGACGTAGAGCAGAGCATAGAGCATAGATTCAGTATCCGAGTGGATGGGTGTCACCTCGACAGAGCAGTTCACAACTAAGAAGCCGCGGATTTGTAGACTGGTAATCCGACAAAGGCCAAGCCTAAAACGCCGATTATAGCGGGCAGAGGGTTAGTCATAAGTGGAAGTGGGTTACTCTTCTTTTTGAGATACGATTTCGAGGGCGAGCCTCGCACAACATAGGCCGTGGTTGTCTCCCCGACATTATACTGGTCGATTCTGTTTTCGGCGGCAGCCCTTGTGTTGGACGTTTTTGTTCCTGTCCCCGGTCTGATGTTCTCAGAAGTGTACTGGGTTCCGTTGTACGTGTAGCTGTACGTAACGTGGGGTGTGTACCTACCTCCATTGTCTGAGGAATAGGTGATATCTTTGCTCTCTACGGTGGCTTCAATCTGTACTCCGGATGAGAGGCTTTGCTGTTGGGAGTATGCCATATATCCAGCAGCTCCGAGCAGCATAACCCCCAGTGTTATACTTATCAGAGACAGCTTTGACACATCTGTGATTATTTAGGAATACTAAATACCGATTTCGGTGTGTTTCTCACTGCGCAATGCACTAATCTACGGGGAGGTTGGGCCACCCGCGACAGCGGCGGGAAGTCGTCTGTCTCCTTCACCCGCTCCCGGGCTGGTTCAATATCCAGATCGTCATACAGCTTCACAGAGTGACATATACAACCTCTGTACTGACCGTTTGTTGGGAGAGTCATAGATAGTGTGAGGAGAGTTGTATGACACCCTCTACACTGCGCTATGTGTCCAAACTCAGCCCATCGGCCTAATTTGAGAGTGACCCCGTAATTGGTTACAAACTTGGGATCACCGCGTCCATATTATGCGAGCCCACTGGACTGGTGATACTGATAATCGCCAAAGCCCAGCAGTGGGAAGAAGAGAATACCAAGGAAGGTGAGCCCTAATCCGAAGCCGATACCTCTCCCGAACGCTCGAGCCACGCCGGCATGAATCTTGTACAGCGCGTAGAGATTTAGTATCGGGATAAAAACGAGGACTAACCACCACCATGCATTCTCCCCGATCCGAAGCATGATATAGAAGTTGTATATCGGAATGATTGCTTTCCACCCTGCGTGACCAGCTTTCTTGAATACCATCCACATCCCGGCAATCTGGATTGCAGCGAGCAATAGCTGGAATAAGAGGAGCACGATACCACCGGCATCACTGCTCTGGAGGGGGGTAGCTAACACCTCAATGGGGACCATATACATAGTGGTTTACTGACCTAACAAAAAAGTGGTGAATTCCGTGACGGTACTGGTCAATTGTACGTCCGTCAGTCTACAGGCGGCGCAGGCTGGGTGTCCCGAGACTAACCCCCGAGGTAGTTCATCTAGCCGGTCTCGGCTCATGCCAACTCCGAAAATATCCGGTTCATGGCTATGAACCTCGGTCGGCTTATTTTTTTCAGGGCAGCATCCAAAACCGTCGACGTACGGTGGTTTCCCAGTTTTTGAAAAAAGACTAATCCGGTTTTACGGCCGTCAAATTGCAGTTCACGGGCACAAAATCCCCGTCCGATTTTAATTATCCCCGTCAACTATCCAGCGATACCGTGTCCGCGATTCCAACCTGGATCGACAAACGGATTGATCGGAACCTCGACAACACGCTCACGCAGGAACACGTTGTCGAGACGATGCTTGAGTCCGATCGACCGTTCTTTTCGATCCGTCAACTGCATGCGCGCATCAAGCCTGACGTCAGTCGGGCCACGGTTCGAAACCGGCTTCAAGAACTTCAGGAGATCGATGTCGTCGCAACCGAAACGTACCCTGACTCGATCAGCCTGTACTACATCAACCACCCAGAGTCGGACTGGCCAGTGTCGCCCGAGGGCAAAGATGCGCTGAATGCAAACACCCCGCTGGATCGGCTCTCCACTCGCGGATTCCTTACCCTCTCGGACACGGCTGGAATCCGCACACTCGTGCTCGCTGGGTTCCAGTTGAGCCTCGTCCTGCTCGCACTTGGTGGCGTCCTCACAGTCATTGGTGCTGATGTAAGCGGTACCCAAAGCGACATCCTACTCTGGGATACCGCATTCGACCTGGTAGTCGTGAGCATACTGTTACTCGTCACCGAGCGGACAGTCCGGTGGGTTCGTGACAGATATGGCCCACTGAACCTCCTGCCATCGACGTAAGCAAAACGAATCAGAGATCACTAATACGACTTCAAAGCCCTCCACTCAACCCATGACCTCCACACCACCTACGCCCGGACCCAAACTGCTCGAGGAACGCTCACTCGGTGGCATCCTCATCCACTTCCTTGCGATTCCAACTGGCGTCGTCGGAGCTGGAATCCTGTATCTCCTCGCCACTGACGAGTTCACAAAGCGAAACGCCCGCAACGCGCTCGACTGGCACCTTACTGTGCTACTGATAACAGCCATCACGTTTGGCTCTGTGCTCACCTATGCCGAACTTACTGGACAAGGCATCACTGATGTTTCCATCCTTCCATCGTCTGTGTCGACGGTCGCCGGCATCGTTACTTCGGCACTTCTCATGCTTTGGTTTGCTGTCACGGCTTGGACATTCGCTGTCGGACTCATCGCAATGGTGAAAGCCATATTTGGGACGGCATGGCGGTATCCATTCTCATTAGCTCTCGTCGAGCGGTTTGGATCCCATATTAATCTCTCGGATAGATGGCCGCTTGTTATACTCGGATACATTGTCTTGTCACCATTGCTCATCTGGGCTGTTTTCTTTGCTTCAGCAAACGATGCTATAGTCATCCTTTCTGCCTTCGGGTTGCTCGGCCTAATACTGGGTTTGACCCCGTTGACAGGGATCGCGATGTATCGTCATGGCAAGGAACATTGGCTGCAAGATGCCGACCAGCAGTCACACGTTTTTGCACATGTTGGCCTCCCAATTCTCGTCGCTGCTATCGGCTATGTGGTTTCGTGGAGCTTCACTCAGTCGGTATCGCCTCAAGGCGATGCAATGTATGTCTTCCTTGCTGCATTCTGGATATCGTCGATCGTGTACTTGATTCGGTGGTGGACGACATCGTCGGAATGATTCACTATAGCAATACTGAAAATCTACTACCTTCTGCCGTCTAAGTAAGGTCCGGCCTGTCTCATTTCGAGTTGATAAATTTCCGCTTGAACTGCGTAGTAGTATTCAGATGTCCGTGTTGACTTGATGGAAACGCTGCTATCCCAAGAGAGCGTGAACTAAGACATGGGGCGCAAGAGACCGACCGCTATTCCGTGCCATCGAGCACGTCGTGTTGACTGGTCCGTGTGCGAAGGAAGCCG
>NZ_JAAOHT010000098.1:0-12134 GCF_011440255.1 Haloarcula sp. JP-Z28
CGCGATGAGATTACCGAACGCGACATCCCCATGGGCGCACGCGGGGACTACGACTTTCACAACGACGCCGCCGACCTCTCGAACGATACGCTTCGCCAGTCCGTGCTCGACGGCGTAGGCTTTCACCACGCCGGCCTCGCGCGCGAGGACAAAAACAGGGTTGAGCAGTGGTTCAAGGAGGGGAAGATTCAGCTCCTCTTCTCGACCTCGACGCTTGCCTGGGGCGTGAACCTCCCCGCCCGCTGTGTCGTCATCCGCGATACCAAGCTCCACGACCCGCTCGAAGGCGAGGTCGATATGAGCCCGCTCGATGTGCTCCAGATGCTCGGTCGCGCGGGCCGGCCGGGCTATGACGACATGGGCTACGCCTGGGTCGTCTGTGACCGCTCGGACGCTGACAAGTACCGCCGCCTCCTCCGGGATGGCAAGGAAATCGAGTCCCGATTGGCGGCTGAACTCGACGCCCACCTGAACGCCGAGATCGCGCTGGGCACCATCGACGACGTGGACGACGTGATGGACTGGCTCGCCACGACATTTTACTACGCCCGCTCGCAGTCGGCCCCTGACGAGTACGACGCCGGCAGCGACCTCCGAAACCGAGTCAGCGACACGCTCTCGGCGCTCGTCGACGAGGGCTTTGTCGAGCAAGAGGGCCTCAACGTTGAGCCAACACGGCTCGGCCAGCTCGCCTCGAAGTTCTACCTCCGGCTCTCGACCGCACGCCGGTTCGCGGACGTCGCCGAACGCTGTCAAGACGCCGCCGACCCGGACTCCGCTGTCTCCGTGGATGCTGACGACCTGCTGACCGCGGTGGCCGGCGCAACTGAGTTCGACAGTGTCAGCGCCCGTTCCGACGAAGAGGACGCTGTCCACGCAGTTCTCGGGGACAGTGTCGACGACAGCCTCGACGCCGGCCAGCGCAAGGTGCTGGCCATCCTCCGCTCGGGTATGACCGGGACGACGCCGACAGAACTCAAAAGCGACGCGTGGGTCATCCGCCAAAACGCCCTGCGCCTGCTCGCGGCGATGCGGGAGTTCGTCGACACGCTTGGCCCGGCCCGCTACGCAAACCTCGCGTGTCGGGTCGAGGCCCGCGTCGAACACGGCATCAGCGCCGACGCTGTTGGGCTGACGGCCATCGATGGTGTTGCCAGCGGCCGCGCGGGCAAACTCGCCGCGGCGGGGCTCACGTCCCCCGCTGACGTGGTCGAAGCCGGCGAAGACGGCCTCGTCCGTGCCGGGCTCTCAGATGGTGTTGCCGAGCAAGTGCTTGCCAACGCGCGGGACCTCCCCGTCGTTTCCATCGACTGGGGCGATTTTCCCGAGACAATCGCGCCCGGCGACAACGATATGCGGGAGGTAACGGTCGAAAACACCGGCGGCAGCGCCCGCGCGGGCCTTCGGGTCACGGTTAACGGGCGTGAGATGACCGCCAAACCGTCGTATCTCGGCCAGGCCACGCTTCCGGTTGCTGTCTTCGGCGCGGATGCCGACGAACTTACCTTCACCGTCGAGGTCGCGTTCCCCGCGCTGCCGCTCCCGACAATTACCGAAACCCGGTCAGTGCTTGTCCGATAACTGCCGTTTCGGCTGTTGGGCTGAAACACGCTCAGAACGCTCGATAAAATTTATAAACACTTTTCGAAGCGTTATATGCTTCTGTGAAACATCGCTGAAAGGTGCTGAAATCCCGTTAATATTCCGAAAAGAGCACGAATTCTCCCCAAGGGTCTGGCGTTTATATGGGGGTATGGGTTCTTACGAAGAACTGAGGAAGCCCACAATGTCCAGTGCATCGCCCTTCCGTTCCCCGATGGAAGCCGCCCCCAGTAGCGTCGCCCTCCGATCACTCACTCGTCCCCTGCAATTCATCGCGTTCTGGCTGGCTATCGTCACGCCGCTGGCATACCCGCCGCTGCTGCTGGGCGGACTGGACAGTCAGAGCTTCCTCATCTTCGTGGGTGTCGTTGCCCTCAACGTCTTCGGCCTCCTCGCGGGCCGCGGATACGGTGACCCCGCCTGACCTGGCCGGGTCTTCCTCCCCCTCCACGTGGCAGTTCCGGTACACAGTTTTGTGGTTCTTGAATCGCTGCACACCGTCCTAACACCAGCCCGGTCTTTGGTCCAGTTCTGCATCCGAGAGCCATTACCAACCATTTCTGAGTCTGTCCTCTCTCCACCGTCGCACAGACCCTATACCGGGTTGTTACACACCGCCTAACAGTACCTGTCGCAGCGATGCAGCGTCGTCCGCGGTCTCGTGCACCATCGAGAGGTCCGTCTCGTCGCCATCGCCACGGAACCCGACAGTCGTCATCCCGGCGGCGACGGCGGCCCGTGCGCCCGCGGTAGAGTCTTCGACGGCCCAGCAGTCCTCCGGCGCGACGCCCAGCTCCGCCGCACCACGTTCGTAGATGTCCGGCTCCGGTTTGCCGGGGCCGTCGATGTCGCCGGCGCTGATAGCGACGTCGAACTTCGAGAGAAGGTCGAAGCGCTCGTCGGCCACGTCGATCCAGGCCCACGGTGCAGAGGTCGTCAGCGCCAGCGCCACGCCGGCGTCCCGCAGGTCGTCGAGCAGGTTGTGTGCCCCATCAAGAAAGGTCGCCTCGTCACCGTAAATCCGCTCGCCGTGCTCCTCGAACAGTCCCTCGAACACCTCACGACTGATTTCGAGGTCGTACTCGGCGCTCAGGTCCGGATACACCTCTCGGTAATTTCGACCGGTAATCGCGGACAGCGGGATGTCGTCGTTCGGCGCGGCCGTCGGAAGGATATCCTCGCGCTGGGCACGGACCCAGTGATCCTCGGACTGGACGAGCACGCCGTCCATATCGAAACAGACCGCAGCAGGCGGGACACTCATTGCCTCCCTGTCGCTTGGCGATGGCTTTGGCTGTTGCGACTCCGGCAGCGACGACCGCGCTACGAAGCTCCGTCCACCGACTGAGGGTTTAAATACTGGTATATAGGCAGGTCCGTCTATGCACGACGGAACCCGTGTGATAGCTGGCGAGTGTACGACTGTCTTCGAGGGACCGCGCGAGCGAGAGCAGCGCGGCGATGTCCTCGTCGTCGTTAAACCGGACAACACTGTTCTCGTTCACGACGCTGAGGGGTATCAGCCCGTTGCGTGGCTCACGCGCGCCGAAAGCGTCACCATCGACAGCGGAACGGTGACCGCCCGTGACGGTGACGAACTCCTCCGGGTTGTCACTCACGACGAACACGGCAGTGCCCGCTATCCGGCCTCGAACGCCGGCGTCCCGGTACGTGACTGCCCAGACTGCGCCGGGACCTTGGTTCGCGCTCGAAGCGAAGTCACCTGTACCGGCTGTGACGCCGCCTACGGGATTCCGAGCGATGCCGCGGTCACCGGCGGCCGTTGCGGAGACTGCGGACTCCCCACGCTTCGGGTGGAACGCGGGCGGGCGTTCGAACTGTGTCTCGACCGCGGCTGTGACTCACTGGACGACGCTGTCACTGCGGCCTTTGACCGCGAGTGGGACTGTCCCAACTGCGACGGTGACCTGTTGGTCCTCCGCCGCGGCGGCCTGCTCGCCGGCTGTGAGCACTACCCCAACTGTGACACTGGCTTCTCGATGCCGTCCGGCGTCGTCGTCGGTAACTGTGACTGTGGCCTGCCGCTGTTCGAAACCGCTGGCGGCACGCGCTGTTTGGACAGTTCTTGCGAAGAACAGGGGTGAGAGCTGGGTCTCCACACCCGCCCCATCCGGTTTCGCTGACGGCTCGGACCCGTAGGGGCTTTGTCGCCGCGGGAGCCACGTCAGGGCATGGAACTGACGCTTGAGGGCGATGTCGTGCGGGCCGGCTACGAGGCGCGCGAGCGCTTCTACGACTCGCGCGGATACGGCAAGGTCCGTAACGGCGACATCGACCTGGCTCCGGTGGAGGCCGCACACCTCCTCTACCGCGGGGATATCGAGAGCATCGACGGCATGGATTTCCGGGGGTTCCTCGGGTCGGCGGCCGTCTCTGAGGTCGATTTCGCTGTCTACAAAGACCTGCGGGACCGCGGCTTCTATCTCACGCCGGCCCGCGAGGGATGGGTCGACGACGCTGCGGGCGCGGATTTCGTCGTCTATCCGCGCGGGAAGGGGCCGTGGGACAACGAGGTCGCCTACCGCGTCAGGATAATTGGCGAACGCGATACGGCTGTGGCCACTGATCTGGGCGGCTGCGTGCTGGCGGTCGTCGACGAGGAGAGCGAAGTGACGTACCTCGATACCGACCGACGCGAGGTCTCCGGGACCAGCGACGCCGCCGTCCCAGCGACGGCGGGTGAACTGCTCGGAGAGCGGGTGGTGTGCTGGGAACCGCCGGCGGAACTGTACGAACAGGCGTTCTACGGGCAGCAACTGGGTGACGACGGCGCGGTTCAGCTCTCGCTCGTAGAGGCTGCGTACCTCACACAGGAAGGGATGCTTACAGTCGAGGGCGGAGCTGACGCTGTCGTCGAGCGAGGCCGCGAGGTCGAGGGCGACCGCTTCGACCGCCGGCTGGCCGTCTATACGGCGCTGCGAGCGAGCGGCGTTGCGCCAAAGACCGGCTTCAAATTCGGCGCGGACTTCCGGACCTACGCCGACGTCGAAAGTGCCGAGAACCTTGGGCACTCAGAGCTACTGGTGCGAGTCCTGCCGGCTGACCACCGCTTCGAACCGCGGGACCTCGCGCTGGACGTGCGGCTGGCCCACGGCGTCCGGAAGACGATGGTGTTTGCGCTCACGACAGACGGCGGCGACGAGATTGAATGGGTGGCCGTCGAGCGGCTAACGCCCTGAATCGGCCGAACATTGCAGCGCTAGACTCCCGCTCGTTTACTGGCTCGGACAGCGCACCGAAACGAACCCTTTTTGCGCCGACCGGAACCAAAGCACCTGTAACGTGGCTCACCGCGAGCCGACCACATCCATGACAACGGACGACTCCCACCACGACGACGCATCGCCCGACGAGGACTGCCGCCAGTCGGGCGGAACGTGGCGGGAGCCTGACGCCCGCTCCGGCGGCGGACCAGTGCTACCGGACGGCGGTACTGAGGCTGAAGGGGCCGACGAGGCGACGCTCGACCCGTGGGGCTCTTCGACTATTGCCGACTACCGCAAGCTGTTCGAACAGTTCGGTATCGAGGAGTTCGATGAGGTGCTCCCCGAAGTTCCCAACCCCCACTACCTGATGCGGCGCGGCGTCATCTTCGGCCACCGGGACTACCGACCGGTCGCCGACGCAATGCGTAACGACGACCCCTTCGCAGCGCTGTCGGGGTTCATGCCGACCGGCGACCCCCACATCGGCCACAAGCTCGTCTTCGACGAGATCATCTGGCATCAACAGCAGGGCGGGGACGCGTACGCACTCATCGCGGACCTCGAAGCCCACAGCGCCCGCGGGCTGTCGTGGGACGAAATCGACGAGCACGCGACGAACTACCTGCTGTCCCTGCTCGCGCTGGGATTCGACCCCGACGAGGGGACGCTGTACCGTCAGTCCGACAACCGCGAGGTACAGGACTTGGCGTTCGAACTCGGCGCAGAGGCAAACTTCTCGGAGTTGCAGGCCATCTACGACTTCGATGGCGAGACCGACATCTCCCACATGCAGTCGGTCGTCACGCAGATGGCCGATATCCTCTATCCGCAACTGGACGAGCCCAAGCCGACGGTCATCCCCGTCGGCCCGGACCAGGACCCGCACATGCGGCTGGCCCGAGACCTCGCCGCGCGGATGCGGTACTTCGGCGTGACGGAGGCGTTCGCCAGTTTCGAAGCCGACGGGGTTGAGCGGACACTGCTCCGCCAGGCCTACGACGCCCGCGAGGAGTACGCCGAGGACGCCGACCGACCACGGTGTGGCGAGGCTGCCGACTGGCTGCGCGACCATCAGCCAGCGCCCGCCGACGCCCGCGAGTCCGTCGTCGCGAAACTCGACGAGGCCGGAAAGGAACCGCTCCGACCGCGGATTCGGTTCCTTGACCGCAACGCCACCGACGCGGCCTTCGAGGCCCTCATCGAAGCCATCGACGGGGAGAAACGGGTGTACGACGAGCACATCGACACGTTCGACCTGGACCACGCCGAGGCTGAGGAGCTGGCTCGCCAGGTCGAACTCGACAACGGCGGCTACGGCTTCCAGCCGCCGTCCTCGATCTACCACCGGTTCATGACCGGCCTCACCGGCGGCAAGATGTCCTCGTCGATTCCAGCCTCCCACATCTCGCTGCTGGACGACCCGGAGGACGGCTACGACAAGGTAAAATCGGCGACTACCGGCGGTCGCTCCACGGCCGAGGAACAGCGGGAGAAAGGCGGCAAAGCCGACGAGTGCCCGGTGTATGAACTGTACGCGTATCTGCTCTCGGGCGACGACGACGAGTTCGCCAAAGAGGTCTACGACGAGTGCGTCGGCGGCGAACGCCTCTGTGGCGGCTGCAAAGAACAGGCCGCAGAGCTGATGGAGCAGTTCCTCGAAGAGCATCAGGAGAAACGCGCGGAGTGGGAAGACAGGCTCGACGAACTCGACATCGATCTCGACTCCGACCGCGCGCCGACGAGCGCGGACTGAGAACCGGGCCGCCACAGCCTGCTTCGTGTCGAGACGAGCACACGCACAACGTTTATATCTGCCAGCCACAACCGCTCAGGTATGGCACCCGAATCCCACCGTGCCGGCGTCGCTCGCCAGCTGTCCGCTCGTTCGGGGTTCGGCTTCTTTTTTGCTGCCTGACCGCGTGTGGACTCTGACGGCGTCGAGAGGCGTGGTCGGACGAAACCGCGAGCAGGAAGTGAGAACCGTTAACTGAGCGACCCGCGGTTATCCCCACAAGACCGAGACACCCGTATGAAACGACCACAGGCACAGGTGGCCGTCCTGCAGGCCGCCGACGCACAGGAAGACAGGCGTATCGACGACGTGGCTGCGGAGGCTGACCTCAAGCCGGAAGCGGCCACCAGAGCGGCGTTCGAACTCGAAGCCGACGGACTGCTTGCCGTCTCCGAGGAGACGCTGGAACACTACGAACTCACCGAGGAAGGCGACCAGTACGTCCGCGAGAGTCTGCCCGAACAGGACCTTTACGAGGCAGCTATCGACGCCGGCGCAGCTGATGGTCCGGTCCAGATGGGACAGGTCATCGGCGCGTCTGGCCTCGAAGGCGGCGCGGTCGACATCGCGCTCTCGAACTACGCCCGCAAGGCTTACGGTGAGATCGACAGCGGCGAAATCACGGCCAACCAAGACGCCGACCCCGGGTCCGACCCCGAGATGCTGGCACTGGAGGCCGTCGCAGACGGGCGTGTCGAGGACGCCGATGCGGACGCGCTCGAGCAGTTGGAACGGCGTGGGCTCCTCGACGTGCGTGAGGAAACCGTCCGCTCGGTCCAGCTCACCGACGACGGTGTCACCGCGCTGATGGAGGGCGTCGAAGCCGCCGAGACCGTCGACCAGCTCACCCCCGAGATGCTCACCAGCGGCGAGTGGGAAGACGTGGCGTTCACCGAGTACAACGTCGAGGCCGACGCCGAGGACGTGAGCCACGGCAAGGAACACATCCTCCGCCAGACGGCCAATCGCGTGAAGGACACGCTCGTCGGCATGGGCTTCTCCGAGATGGAGGGCCCCCACGCCGACGCCCAGTTCTGGATCAACGACTGCCTGTTCATGCCACAGGACCACCCGGCGCGGACCCACTGGGACCAGTTCGCCCTGGAGGAGCCAGAGGAGATCGGTCACCTCCCACCGGACCTCGTCGAACGGGTCCGCTCGGCCCACAAGGAGGGTGTCGGCCCCGACGGCGAGGGGTACCACTCGCCGTGGACCGAGGACATCGCCCGCGGGATGGACCTGCGCGGCCACACCACCTCGCTCTCGATGCGGTACCTCTCGGGCCATCAGGTCGGCGAACTTGACCCGCCCGAACGCTACTTCAGCGTCGAGAAGGTGTACCGCAACGACACGCTCGACCCGACCCACCTGCTCGAGTTCTTCCAGATTGAAGGCTGGGTGATGGCCGAGGACCTCTCCGTGCGGGACCTGATGGGGACGTTTACGGAGTTCTACGAGCAGTTCGGCATCACCGACCTGGAGTTCAAGCCCCACTACAACCCCTACACGGAGCCGAGCTTCGAACTGTTCGGCACCCACCCCGAGACCGGCGAGGTCGTCGAGGTCGGCAACTCCGGTATCTTCCGCGACGAGGTGCTCACGCCGCTGGGCGTCGACTGCGACGTGATGGCGTGGGGCCTCTCGCTCGAACGACTACTCATGCTCATGTACGGCTTCGAGGACATCCGCGACGTGCACGGGACGCTGTGTGATCTTGAACTGCTGCGGGAGACGGAGGTGATTCGCTGATGCCGGTCGTCGATGTCGACCCTGATGAACTGCGGTATCTGACCGGGCACGACGAAAAAGACGACGACGAACTCAAGTCGGACCTGTTCAATCTCGGGCTGGAATTCGAGGGCTGGACCGAGGACGACGAGTTCCAACTGGAGTTCGCGCCCGATAGATTGGACCGCCTCTCCGTCGAGGGGGTCGCCCGGTCGCTGCGGTATCACTACGGCGACGACCGCGGGGTGGAGATTCCCAACACGAACAGCGCTGACTGGACAATTGAGGTCGAGGACCAGCCCGACGAGCGCCCGTATGTCACCGGTGCTATCGTCCGCGGTCTGGATATGGACGAGGCCGCGCTGGAGTCGCTCATCCAGCTGCAGGAGAAGCTCCACGCGACGATGGGGCGCAAGCGGGCGAAAGGCGCTATCGGCGTCCACGACCTGACGATGCTGAAGGGCGACTCGGTCACGGACGAGACTGGTAAGTCCATCACTTACACCAGCGCCGACCCCGACGAGGCGACGTTCGTCCCGCTGGACGCCGATGCGGAGATGACTCCCGGCGAGGTCATCGACTCTCACGAGACCGGTCAGACCTACGGCGACCTCGTGGCCGACTTCGACCGCGTACCGGCCATCTACGACGCCATCGGTCTGTTCTCGTTCCCGCCGGTCATCAACGGTCGACGGACCGAGGTCAGCGTCGACTCCCGGGACCTGTTCATCGAGATGACCGGGACCAACCAGTGGACCATCGACCACATGTGTAATATCGTCTGCTACGCGCTCGCCGCCCGCGGCGGCCAGGTCGAAAAGGTCGACGTGTCCTACGCTGAGGACGCGCCCGGGGAGTACGCCGGCAAGACGCTGGAACGACCGGACTTCTCGGTCCGGACGAAGACGGTCACGCACGACCGAATTGAGTCCATCCTCGGCGTCTCACTGGACAGCCGCGAGGTCATCGACTACGCCGAGCGCGCCGGCCTCGATGCGACCGAGACTGAATCTGACGACGGTGTGGCATACGACGTTGAGGTCCCGCCGTACCGCGTCGATGTCATCCACCCGCTGGACATCATCGACGACATCGGCCGGGCGCTCGGATTCAACAGCCTCGAACCGACTTACCCCGACGTGTCGACGGTCGGCGGTCGGCATGAACGGTCTCGGCTTGAGGACGCCGCCCGCGACGCGCTCGTCGGCTTGGGCTTCGAGGACCTGCTGAACTTCCACATGACAAACGAGGTCGAGAACTTCGAGCGGATGAACCTCTCAACGCCGGAGGCCGAAGACGGAAACGACGCAGACACTGTCGGTCTGGCTGACCCGGTCACCATTCAGGAGCCATACAGCGAGGACTACACCATCCTTCGGACGTGGGCGCTTCCATCTATCATGATGGTGTTGGAGAACAACACCCACCGGAGCTACCCGCAGGACCTCGCCGAAATCGGGCTGGCCGCCGGTCTCGACGACTCGGAGAACACCGGCGTCGCCGAACACCGCACTGTTGCCGCCGCGCTCGCGCGCACAGACGCCTCATACGAGGACGCGAAGGCCCGACTGCAGGCGCTCGCCGACGCCTTCGACAAGGACCTCGAAACGCCACCAACCACGCATCCGTCGTTCATCGGCGGCCGCGCTGCCGAAGTGGTTCTCGACGGGGAGTCGGTCGGCGTCATCGGCGAGATTCATCCGAAAGTGCTTGTCGAACACGATCTGGAGCTGCCGGTCGCAGCATTCGAGTTCCGGCTGGACGCGCTGGCGTAAGTCCGGCTGAGCCGGCGCAGCGCTCCCTCGGCTCTACCTATCGCTCGGATATACGTACTCTACGTCGCTCGGCTTCTCGGCTTCCTCTTCGTCGGTTTCGATGACGATGGTCGATGAGAGCTTGTTGAACAGCCGCAGCCCCTCCTTCTCGTAGGCCAGCCAGCCGACGAGGATATCGAGGGGCAGCAGGAACGCCTTGCCGAAGCTCTCGATGGCCGCTGTCACGTAGTCGATGGCCTCGCCGCGTTCGTCCGTGACGGCGATACTCATCACTATTTTGCCGACCGACTGCCCTTGCCGGCCTTCCAAGACCGTCCAGTACACGAAAAGGCCGAGCCCGTTCAGGCCGGTGAACGGAGTGGTACCCGAGAGGCCGCCGGCCAGGAGAGAGAACACGCCAGCGGCCTCGCCAAGTGCGGAGAGGACGGCACCGACGAGCAGGATGTCGAGGAGCCACGCGAGAAAGCGGTCGTCCCAGGACGCGATGTGCAGCGTACGGCGGGTGTCGGCCATGTCGGCGGTTCGCTGCAACTGTACTTCAAGACTCGCCAGCTACAGGTCTGCACCGACGGCGTCCTCGACCGAGTCGAAGCCGTCTTCGGCGAGCAAGTCACGCAGTCCCGAATTGATTTCGCGGGCGATTGACGGACCGCGATAGACCAAGCCGGTGTACAACTGGACGAGTGAGGCCCCGGCGCGGATCTTCCGGTATGCGCCCTCCGCTGTCGAGACGCCACCGACGCCGACGACGGGCACGTCGACACGCTCGGCGACGAACCGTACCATCTCAGTCGCCTGATTTTCGATTGGCTTCCCCGAGAGGCCGCCCGTCTCGACCGCATTCGGCGAGCGCAGACTGGCGGGCCGTTCCGTCGTCGTGTTGGTCGCGACGACGCCGTCTAGGTCGAGTTCAGTCACCAGATCAAGTGCATCCTCAACTGCCGGCTCGGGGAGGTCCGGCGAGAACTTCACGAGCAGCGGGGCCGCGCCAGCGTCCTGTAGCTCACTGAGGATCGCTTCCATCGCGTCACGGTTCTGCAACTCCTCGAACCCTTCGGAGTTGGGGCAGGAGACGTTGACGACAAAGAAGTCCCCGCCTTCGGCGACGTGTTCGTACGTGGTCCGGTAGTCGTCTGGGGCCTCATCCGTTCCGACGTGTTCCGTCTTGGCGATGTTGACGCCGACCGGGAACGGGGCGTCGACGTTTTTCAACCGCTCGCCGATGACGATGGCCCCGTCGTTGTTCAGTCCCATCCGGTTGATGATGGCCTCGTCTGCCTTGAGCCGGAACATCCGCGGGCGGGCGTTCCCCGCCTGTGGCTCGGCCGTGACACCGCCGACCTCGGCGAAGCCGAAGCCGAGCGATGCCAGGGTTTCGGGGATTGTCGCGTTCTTGTCGAATCCAGCGGCGACGCCGACTGGATTGTCGAAAGTGTGGCCAAACGCCTCCACGGCGAGTCGCTCGTCAGCGACGGTGTAGCGGTCGGCCATCACGTCGGCGACACGTGTGCCGTCGACTGTCTCTAGCAGTCGGTGGACACTCTTGTTGGCGGTTTCTGCTGGCAGCGAAAACAGGAACGGTTTCGCGATATCGTAGGGTCTCATTGTGTGGGTGGTCCGGTTGGTTCAAAGAACGGTGGTGACCGACAGAGATCGAGCGTCGGCCCAAACAGCCCCGCCCAGTGGCACTGTGTCACCGCCGATGGTGCCTCAAAAGTCGTGTTCGACCTCTTCCGGGTCTGCTTTCTGGATAATAATCTTGTTGTCACGGACGCGAACGAACACCTCATCGCCGATCTCCATCCCAGCGACGGCTAGCTCGTCTTCATGAATGTTGATATGTACGTTGTGGTACTCGCCGTCCTCATCTTTGGCGCCACTCGGGCTAAGCTTCTTCTTTCGCACCATCGCGCTATCCTACTCCGCACTTCACCGCAGGATACACTTAAGTCTACCGTGCCGCCGGTCGCTGGCTGGCGGTTTTGTGGACGCGCGTGACGATTTTAGTCC
>NZ_JAAOHT010000099.1:0-11414 GCF_011440255.1 Haloarcula sp. JP-Z28
CAAGCTACCACAGTATCTCAGAGCGTTTCAGCTACGTCGAGAGCTGTTTCGGAAACCAGGCCGAGCTGCTCTCAAACACGCTGTTCGAGCGACGCTGTGAAATCAACAATGTGCTACGCATGAGCGTATACAGAAAATCTCGACTGTCTATATCTGGGCGGAACAGAGCCGGTGAGGCTGAATGTCCAGTCAGCACGCCACTGCGTGAATGAGCCGCGAGCTGTGACAACGATGTCACTACTTACCGACTCTCGGCGATACGTTGCTGTACCAACTTGTCCACGTTGTACAGCAGCGCTCCCACGGAAGCAAGCACGGTCGCAAGATAGACGATTAGCTGTGGTGGGCCGGAGGCCGCCCCGCCCAGCGCCGCGCCGGCAAAGCCGACGACAATGACCTCGACCCAAGTGACAAAGACACGCGACAACAGCATAGTCCCGGCCACGGTCAGTACGCCTCCTCAGGCGTGATGGGACCGCTGAAAGCCGAGTACAGCACTACGAAGTACACCGCCACCAGCGGGAGCAGCAGCGACGCACCGATAGTCATCAGATTCAGTGGCAGTGTCGAGACGATAGCTCCACGAACTGTCGTGCCCGTCGCCGGGTCGATGGCGGGATACATGAGTCTCGCGACGACAGCGACGAGACCGTAGGTCATAGCCGCTGCCGCGCCGAGTGCCCGCAGGCTTTGCTCGCGCCGAAGCGCGACGGTGTAGCCAACCGCCAATCCAATCGAGAGCATGACGAGGGCCACAATCGCCGGAGAGAGAAGCGCCGAGAGGCCGTCTGGAAGCCGTATCCCGAGTACCCCAAGCGTGGCGACCACAGCAAGCAGGTAGCCCGCCGTCGCCGCCGTCCCATAGGTCGTCACCGAATCGGGGAGCTGTGCTCGTCCCTTCAGTTGCAGGAACGCTGCCCCTGAGACGACCGTCAGCAGCGTTAGCGTGACGCCGACGATGAGGCCGACTAGCGTCAGCGATCTAGTGGCCCCGACGAGCCAGTTGCCGGCAAACACACCCAGCAGGAACGGTGCGAGGACGCTGCCAGCGACGAACGCCCGCCCCCACCACCGCTGCCACGCCGCGTCGTGGCGCTGTTCGTACATCTCCGGGGCGAGCCCGCGTAGGATGAGCGCGCCAAGGATACCGAACATCAACAGGTAGTGGCGACTGAACAGGCCAGCATACGCCGGGGGGAACGCGGCAAAGAGAGCGCCGCCGAAGACCACTAGCCACACTTCGTTGCCGTCCCAGAAGGGGCCAATAGCCGCCAGCACTGTCTCGCGTTCGTCGTCAGTCTCCAGGAGCGCGAATATCGCGCCGGCCCCGAAGTCGAACCCATCGAGAAAGAGGAACGTCGCGAGCATGGTAAACACTAGCCCGAACCACAGCTCCGGCAGTGGGAGCCCAAACAGCGGGCCGGCAGCAAGCGAATCGGCGCTAATCATCGTCGACCGCCCCGGGGGTCGGCTGGCTCGGACTCGGACCCGAGTCAGGAGTCCGCGTATCGTTCTTGACCGACCGGAGTTCGTCATTGCCCGGGGGCCCGTTCCGGATGATGCGCCAGATGACGTAGGTGTACAGACCCAGTAACGTGGTGTAGACTCCGATGAACCCAACAAGAGTGATAGTCGCCTCAGTCCCGGTCAAGCCCGGAGAGACGCCCGCGCTGGTTTTCATCACATCCTGAATCACCCACGGTTGGCGGCCGACCTCTGTGACTATCCAACCAAGTTCGACAGCGAGAATCCCGAGCAGAGACGACCCCATCAACGCTTTGTGCAGGAGACCGTCCTCGAGCAGTTGGCCCTTGTACCATCGGTAGCCGCCCCAGAACGCCAGCAGGATGAACCAGAACCCGAGTCCGACCATCGCACGGAAGGCCCAGAAGACGATAGCGACAGGCGGGGCCTCTGTGTCAAAAGAATTCAACCCACGTATCTCGGCTGTCGGATCACCTCCGCTGGCCAGCCACGAGGCCCCGCCTGGAATACCGATGCCGAACAGTTCCTTTGCTCGCGGGTTCAGGAAGCCGTCGATGCTCGTTGGTACGGCAAAGATGTATTCGGGGACGTACGACTCAGTCTCCCAGACAGCCTCCATCGCGGCGAACTTCTGCGGTTGGGTCTCTGCGACGTGGCGGCCGTACATATCGCCATGCAGTACCTGTAGCGGTGCGGTGATGAGCAGCGCGACGAGACCGATTTTTAGCGTCGCCTCCCAGAACTGTGGATTCTCTACGGGGTAGCCCCAAACGTGGTGGCGGAACACAAAGTAGGCACCGACACCGGCCATGAACAGCGCTACTGACTCGACGGCCGCATTCTGCATGTGGACGAACATGTATCCAAAGCGGGGATTGAGATACGCCGCCAGCGGGTCGACGAGGTGGACAACCATTTGGCCGTTCTCGGTGACGAGTTCGTAGCCACGCGGCGTCTGCATCCAGGAGTTTGCGATGAGAATCCACACTGCCGACAGCCACGTCCCCAGGCCAACGGCCACGCTGGAGATGAAATAGAGTTTGTCGCCGACCCGGTCACGGCCGAAGACGAACACGCCAAGGAAGGTAGCCTCAAGCATGAACGCCATCATCCCCTCGACGGCCAGCGGGCCGCCGAACAGTTCACCGGCCGCCGTCGCGAACGCGGCGAAGTTCGTCCCGAACTCGAACTCGAGAACGATGCCGGTAACCGTACCGACAACGAAAGAGATGGCGAAAATCTTGGTCCAGAACCGACGCAACTGCTCGTATATCGGCTCGCCAGTCCGGATATCTCTCCACGTGAAATAAATGAGAAACGGGGCGAGTCCCATGCTCATCACCGGGAAGATGATGTGGACGATGGTCGTGACTGCGAACTGGAGCCGACTTGCAATGACTGGGTCGATCATGATGTGAAACCGTGTGGTCGCGGAGCTGCCGTATATCGGAATGTAATCGAGCGAAAGCCTTAGATTCAGTTTTGTCGTAAGACAAGGGAGCGATTTACTGGTGGAATCGCCTGTATCCTGATATGGACACTCGGTGGGCGGTATTCGCACTCGTGGTGGTCGTGACAGCGGTCATGATAGTCCGGGGAATCGTCGGTATCCAGAACGGCGAGTTCGGCACCGTCGGGCGACAGTTCGGAGTCGGTGCTATCGTGTTCGCTTTCGGAGTCGCGCTCGTCAGGTATTGGGATCGAGTTGGCCGCTAGTCCCAAGCTAAGAGCCGTCAGATAGACTTGATAGCCACTTGCCGTAACCAAACGCTGCGTTGAGACATGTGCGTACAACAGGTATCACCGACAAACAGGCCAGACAGTTAGCAACCGATACATCTCGTCTGTGAGGGCGTCGGCAGCACGCATCCGGTATACGTAGCGACAACTCGGCCCGCTGTCGTTGCGTGTCATCTGTTCCCGTCTGAGTGTGGGCGAGCAGATGGTTTAATAGTGTATAATAATCCCAAGTCTATGAAAAGTCAGACGAACGATACGACCATGGCGGCGAGTGGACGGGATGACCAGTCAGTCGCGGTATCGTCTGACGACAAAGACGAGCAGCGCGAGAACAAGCACCACCTGGACGGCCTTGTCGACGTAGCCGACGAGCGTGTAGTTGCCGGCCTTGATTACGACCCATAGCGGTATCTGGATGGCTGTGTAGGGTATCGCCGCGATGGCGAGGGCGTCCCTGCGGACGCCGCGGACGTACAGCGCCGCCCCTCCGAGAAATCCCAGTCCGGCGAGTACGAGCGGCGGCGCGCCCTCGACGACACCCGGATAAATGTGAGTCACCGCGGTGATACCGACCAGCACGACGATCCCCTTTTCAAGCGTCGATAACGACGTTGTCGGGCGGTCAGCCGACCGGGACTGTGTCTCTACCATGTCGAGTAGAAGACCCGAGACAAATATATAGCTGTGGTTGGCACACGCCAACGGCCAACTTCTCCCCTATTGTATTGTGACAACTAAACATTTTTGTGTCGATGGTCGATTCTCCCTACGTACGGCGTCCGTCGCTATGGTGCCGGGCGGCATACCGGTAGCGCGCGTCGAGACACCGCCTCAGAACAATGATACGGAGACTCCTCGAGACACTGAAAGCCAACCTCATCTACGTCGTCGTCGGTGCGCTGGTCACCGGACTCGCTGCCGGCCAGGTGGCAGGTGAGAGCACCCGGGGACTGTTACAGACGGCCGTTGTCCCAGTGCTGTTTCTGATGATATATCCGATGATGATCAACATCGATCTGGATGAGATACGCAACCTGCGGGCACACGCGCGGCCCGTAGCGCTCAGTCTGGTGGTGAACTTCCTGTTTACGCCGTTTGTGGCCGTCTTGTTGGCCCGGGCCTTCTTCGGCGGGAACGTTGAGTACACTGTCGGGCTCTACTTCATCGCCCTGATTCCGACATCCGGGATGACCGCCGCTTGGACCGGGCTAGCCAACGGCGACCTAGAGTCGGCGCTGGTCGCCATGGCTGTAAACCTGCTGGCCGCGGTCGCGATACTCCCGGTATATCTGTCCGTGCTGATACCGGGCAGTGTCGGCTTCGAGCCGACGGCGCTGTACCGACAACTCGCCCAGGTCGTCGTCGTACCGATGCTGGCGGGGAACGTCACCCGGCGACTCCTCCTCCGTCGGTACGGCTGGGAGGGGTTCAGGGAGCTGAAACCCACGTTCGGCGGCCTCAGCTCTTTTGGCGTGATGCTCATCGTGTTCATCGCAATGACGATGCGGTCGCGGGCGATCCTCGCCAACCCCCTCACTTCGGCCAGTGTCGTCCTCCCGCTCGTCCTGTTCTACGTGGCCGTCGTGGCCGTCGGCTCGGGGTTGGGGAGCGTGTTCCTTGACGACGGACAGCGGGTCGCGCTGGTGTACGCGACGAGCATGCGGAACCTCTCTATCGCCGTCGCCGTCGTCGTCGCCGCCGAGACGTTACCGACCGGGGCCGTCCTACCCATTGCACTCGCGTACATCCTCCAGCCGCCGCTGGGGGTCCTTTACATGCACTACCGCCGCGACATCGTCGATGAGGGGCTCTCCCTCCGGGAAGCCGCCGCCAGGCTGGTATGACCCCCGGTGTGGCATGTGATACTCGGAACGCCGCTTCCAGCCGACAGTCGCTGTGTCCGCGGGGCACGTCGGGCGGTCCATTCCCGACCACAGCGATGTACTGCGTGGTCGGTCACCACAGCTGGAAGTGTGGTAGCGGGACGGCCGGAAGCGTGACACCGAGTGCGGCCAGGCTGTGCTGGAGCTGGATGTAGCCAGCGCGGCGGAGGCGACACCGAGCATGCGGTGCAGTCGCTGGCGGCCACCGATGTACAGCCCCTCGAACACCGTCACGGTCAAGAAGACGGCCGGAACGGTCCCGAGCCCCAGCGCATCGAGGGCTGCCATTCCGCCCAGTGCAGACCCCTGTACGAACGCGTACAGGTACACCAGGTACAGCAGTGGACACAGCAGGAACTCGTGGACGGCACCGAGCCCGGCGATGCGGTAGTCGCCCACCCACTCGTCCATCCACGAGAGCAGGGCCGCCCGCACCAAGCTCGCGATGCGTTCGACACCTGGGGGCGGAACGGACCGTACTCCGCCACCGGTGACGTAGCTGGTACCGACGACGGCGACGGTGACAGTGAGATCCACGGCGATACCCGTCAGGGCGCGGACCCCCGTCGCGACGAGAGTCACCGCCCGGACACTCACGAAGGCCAGCTGGCCAGCGAGCCCGAAGACACCGTCTAGCAGGGTGCAGGGGGCCGTGCGTCCGAAGTTGAACACTGCGTGCTGTCTGATTTTCCGGAACGAGAGGATGTCGTCGCGCCCGTCTTCAGCCATCTAGTCCGCGTAGATAGCGATCGGCGGCCTACACATTCTGATGCAGTGTGTGCCGCCGAGCAGGCCGACGAGTGCCAGCACCAGCAGTCCGGACGTTCGGTCTGATAGGCCTGGTCAACGACGCCGGTCAGGTTCCGGAGGAAGGTGAGCGAGAGGTGGCGGAAGTCATAGGCTGCTATCCGGTCGGACTCTGCGGCGTCGATACGTTCGAACGTCACGCCGGGTTTCTCGTCGACGATGGCCTTGGCGGGAGAATAATGGCCAGCCTCGGAGTAGAAGTGGAATTGGGAGTGACGACTTGTTATATAAGCCATAACAAAACACTCCAGATTTTCATATGGAATATGGTGTGTAGCACCGGCAGACACCCACTTAGTAGCGGAGAGTTAATTAATCGTAACTGAGTTTTTGAAAGAGCGTGTTGAGGCACAGTAGTCTCCAGAAGCCGGCGTCGTGGGCAACGTCAGGCGAGCGCACCACATCGCTCGTGAGTACCACGGCTGGGATCTACCAGACGAAAGCGAGCGCCGTCACCAAGCGATGGCGGGCGAGACGTGATGTGCAGTGACTCATCCAACCATATGACCTGCAGAACCGACGAGTGCGACGCGCCGATCTTCGACGCCGAGCGCATCGCGTCTGTCGACGGAGCGTACGGGCCCTGCATGGCTGTCGGGCGTCACGCCGGCGTCTGTTCTACCGGTCATCTCTCTGTCTGGGACGTCGCTGAGGCCTGAGTGCTGTCGGTCGCGTATTCGCACTGGTGATTTTGTGTCCCCCCGATGGGGTGAGGGGGTTCCCGAACATGAGTACCGAACAGCAGTCCGTCGACGAACAGTCTCCAAGCACCGAAGCCGACGACCGACCGGACATTCGTGCCCAGCACCGGCAGGCACAGGCCAGTGGCGAGGTTTTTGCGGGGCGTCCACGGGGTGAGAGGTAGATGTGCTGCCCCGACTGCCAGTAGGCCCCACAAGAGAGACTCAACCTCGACAGTTGAGAAACGGTTAACGAGGAGCATGCAAAAGTCGGGCTTGTGACTGACGATCTCGCGTATCCCTCTGTCGAACTCATCCTTGAGCTCCACGACCAAGTCGTGGCAGAAGGCGACATCACGGAACCGGGGGTCCGGTCAGAGGACGCGATTGCATCCGCACTACAGTACGTTTCGGAGGGGTTCTTCGGGGAAGTACCTGAGACGATCCATCAAAAGGCGGTCCATCTGATGCGACTACTCGTTTCGGATCATCCGTTCGTCGACGGAAACAAGCGAACGGCACTCCGAACAGTGGTCGTTTTCTATATGCTGAACGGATACACGTTTGAGTACGGTGATGAAATTCGAGCGCTCTTACACCGGTTTGCGACCGGCGAAACCACAGTCGACGTAGACACTGCAGTCATCTACTTCCGGGCATGTGCTCGCCGCAACTGATAAACCGATACACTGGATAATGATAGATAGAGAAATGGCGTCTAGCACCGACTCCTCGACGGCGATTGACGAGGAAGTCCGCCAGTTGTACGAGCGATATCAGGCGGCCGAAAGCGACGCCGAACGCCGCGAGATTGCGCTTGAAATGGGGAAGCTCGATGGACGTCGCCACGCTGATATCTACGCAGCGCTCGAAAACGAGTGAGAAGCCCCACGTTCTGCGTTTTCGTGTCCAGCGTCGTTCGCGACTAGTAGCTGCTCGGTCGCCTTTTGTGAACGCCTTTGCCCTCTCGTAGAAGGATCAACCCATCTTGAACTCTCCACGCCGATAGCGGTTGCTTCCAATACGACAGCACAGCACAATCGTCGCGCACATCTGCGCTTCGTGGTCTATGCTCGTGTTGCGTCGGCGACGTGGTCGTGTTTGTCGAGGCTGCCGACAACTTGGGTTTCCGTGGCATACACGACGCTGCTCCTGCGTGGGTCGAACCGCTGTAGTGATGCCGGTCTAATGGCGGTACTGGAAGCAATTTTGTGTCCCCCCGGTGGATGAGGGGGTTCTCGAACATGAGCACCGAACAGCAGTCCGTTGACGAACAGTCTCCAAGCACCGAAGCCGGCGACCAGCAAGACGCCCTTGCCCAGCATCGACAGGCACAGGAACGCGGCGAGGTCTTTCAGGGCCGTCCCCGGGGTGACAGGTAGATGTGTTGTCCCGACTGCCGTCGGCCACAGTCGGCGTCGGCGTGTGTACAGAAACGCTACCATATCGACGGGCAGGCTTTCGACCCGATTCCGTGGGGCGGGGGGAGCCAGTATCTCACGTACAAGCTACAAGTCCTCCAGACAAACGAACGGACCGTTACCGTCGACCTCGAACGGTGGCGCGACCAGTCGTGTCCTGCCTGTGGTGTCGAGCACGGCGAGCTCCACCACCAGATGTGTGACTACGAGGAGTGTCCGGCGTGTGGCGAGCAGCTGCTACTGTGTTCGTGTCTTGTCGAGATCGAGATCAACGCGACGTCCAGTATCACAGGCCGCTTCAAAAGGTTGCTCGGCCTCTTCTGACAACTTAGCGTCTGTGGGTGCGGTTTGAGTTGCGGACTGAACTGACGAAAAGAAACGCTGCTATCCAGAATCCGAGCGTATACACAATATGTGATAAGACAAAGGTAGTCAACTCAACCTCAAACTGCAAATTGAAGATTTCTGCTCCAGTAATTAGGAAAATCCCACCAAACATTATTTGCGGAGGGAATCCACGCTGCATAAACCAGAACCGTGTGGATAGCCCCAAGACACTGATGATAACCGTGGCGATCGTCCAGTACAGTCGGACAGTATCCTGTATTCCCAGGTCTAGATTGCCCCAGATTATGAAGTAAATGATGGTCCACAGTGCGATCAGTAACAGAAACAGCATCAACAGGTGAGCAATGATCTTTCGTCTGAATCCACCACTTGATGGGAGCGAGCCATTCGAAACGAAGTCATAGACTTTTCGATAGAAATTTACCGCGACTGCCCCCTGCATAAACGAACCGAGTAGGATGATCCCAACAACGACGGTGTCGAATGAGGCTGTCTTTCGTGCGCCCCAGATCGTGAAACCCGTTCCGATACCGAGTATGAGCGTCCCAAAAACACCCTTCGGAGCCTCGACAGCGAAGTCGCTCTTCGGATCAACGAACGGCAGGCCCCATGTGATAAGTACAGATCCAGTAGTTACCAGAACTATTGCCAACCACGGCGGAAAGTAATCCAAAATCCACGAAACGACCATCATGCAACCTCCCGAAAGCGGTCCTGTAACGATTGAACGAGGATGTACGTGACCAAAAGCATCAAGATTAGTGGGAGTCCGGCGACGCTATCTGCAAATGAATACCCGAAGATAATCTCGCGTGTTATATCCATGGAATTTATTTGCCAGATGAGAACTGGCGGATAGACGACAGTCATCACGACCCAGAGTCCAGCAAAATTGGCCAGATCATCGGCGGCTATCAGATACGCACCCGTTGCTGCGAGATACGTTCCCAGCAACACAAGTGGTGGATAGATCTCAAATATCGATTCAAGCGGCCCGATATTTCCACCGAGGATCAGAAGCCCAGTCAGTAGCTCTCTTGTTGGCATTCGTTGTATGCGTATCTGCACTAATCAATAAGCGTTAATTGCTGGTTGAGATGACGCGCACGTCAGAGTCGCGCGCAGTTGGCGACGAGAGGGACACGACTGCACTCGCGCTGGCAGTCGGTTCCTTGCAGCGTGGGACTGACGGCCGGGCAGAGACGGGTGGCCGGCTGGTGTATCGTTTGGCCGTCGATTAACAGAGACACTCGTGGCGCACTTGGCTCGCGTTGATCAAATCTTGATGAACATCGGTGGCAAGTTCGTGCATCGCCTTTGCTTGCGATTCAGTGGCAATTCCGAGCCGGTAGTAGGTTTTTGTTCGGTTCTGGTTCCATAGTTCAGCTAATCGTTCCCCAAACGCGTCATCATAGAGTCCGATCTCTGCACCTCGCTGGTACAGTCGCCGATGACTACTGATGACCTCAGAAGCGTCCATTGCGTCGTCGTGGATGAGTCGGAACTGGATCGTCCGCTCTATCGCAACGAACGACGACTCGATGACAACTGTGTAGTAGCCATCATCAAGCAGGCGGGACGCAGCTGCCAGAAGCCGACATGCTCGGCGAAGTTGGACCAATTCGGCTTCGTCGACATCAAGCCCGTCCTCAACATTCTGTGGTGTCTGCTCGAAACTACGCTCAGCGGCTGCCAGTGCGTTAAGCACTGATTCATTCTCCATTCGCGTACACCTCCGCCCGGATATTGGACAGCTGATCTGTCCCGACTAATATCAGTCCCTCATCGAACTGCTGTTGGAGCCGGTCACCAATCCGTTTCGCGCTTTCGGTCGATTCGACCAACGTTTCGAAGGTGTAGCGGTTCCCCTCAAATTTCGTCTCTTGGAGAGTGCTTACGATTGACTGAACAGTTCGGCGAGCCTGTGTCCTATCGTCTTCGACGAAGACAAGAAGATCGATATCACTTGCGCGGTCGGCTGTCCCCCGTGCCACGCTACCGAAAAGCAGGACGCCGACGAGATGGTCAATCTCTTCCTGAACAGTATCGACGAAGGCCCGGACAGGCTTGTGAAATTCCGACTGAGGGATCGACAGGACTGGATCAGATTTTGTGAGTCGGTCACGATGGATACGCACGTATTGCTTCCGGCCTTCTTGACGGGTCTGAACTGTGCCGAGTTCTTTGAGCAGTTTGACTGCCTTTGAGACCGTTGCCTGGTTCCCGTCAATCATTTCCGCGAGTTGGCCGATGGTGAACTCTTCATATGGCTCCTCAATCAAGCGAGCGAGCACATCCTGCATCGCCTGATATCGAAAGACCCGGTCCTGAGGGAACGGATACTCCAGAGCAATTGTGGTCGTTCCTTTCGTAGTAGGCATACTATTCCTATTAGGAATGTATTGGTATAAAAGCCAGCTTCAGCCTGGGCAACCAATTTGGAAACTATCGATGCCCATGTCGGGGTTGAGCGATTGAAGGCGAGAGGGACATGACTGGCACTGACGCTGGCAGTCGGCCCCTCGCAGCGTGGGGCAGACGGCCGGGCGAAGCAGACGGATACCTGGTGGATAGCAGCGTGGGGCTGGCAGGCGGGCTGAGAGCGCGAGAGACGAGTGTGTGTCGGCGTGGGACTGACGGCCGGGCAGAGACGGGTGGCTGGCTGGTGTGTCGTCTGACCGCCGGGCAGCCGCCGCTGGGCGGCACGCTCGCTCTTGCCGGAGCCGGTGCGTTGACCGATGGCCGGCGGAGAGGGTACGAGTGGCGTGTGTCTCGTGTGTAGCGAGCAGGGGATTCTGGAACTGCTGGCCCTAGAGTCGAGTCGTGTGGCACTCGTGACGGTGTCGGGGGAGGCGATGGCTCGGATGGCAAGACTCGTGGGACTGCTGTGGGCGGGACTACTGACACTGACGCCGGCGGCACAACTGACTGCGACGGGACTGCTGGCTTCGACGGCACTACTCCGAACGGTATCGCGACGACGGACTCCGTGTCGGACCAGCACACCTTGAAAGCCCCACGCCGCTGGCGGTCGCTCAGCGACATATCCG